>NZ_JBHJYS010000002.1:0-197104 GCF_042270245.1 Streptomyces sp. NPDC055955 | reverse complement strand
GCGGGCCCGGGGGGGGTGTCGCGCGCCCGGCGCTCTGCCCCCCCCGGCCCCCCCCCGCGGCCCCCCCCGCCCCCCCCCCCCCCCCCGGGGGGGGGGGGGGGGCCCCCCCCCCCCCCCCCCACGGCCCTGTCGGTGACGGCGCCCGCGGCCCGATCGCCCGGGCCGCAGGCTCGGTTCAGCCGTCGTGCGTCAGCGTGAAGCGGTGGGTGCCCGCGGTGAGACCGGAGAGCGTCACGCGGCCGGAGCCCAGGCGGACCCCGGACGCCGCGGATCCGCCGTCCCGCCAGAGCGTCCGCCCGCCCGAGCGCACCGTCGCGCCCCGGCCGTCCGTGGGCAGCGCGACGACCCCCCGAGTGCCCCGCGGCGCACGCACGGTCAACGTGAACGTGCCGCCCTCACGCTCCCACTCCACACCCAACGGCCCATGAGGCGTGGGAAGTTCGCCCCGGGCCCAGCGCACCGATCCGGTGAAGGGACGCACCTCCCAGGCGGCGTACCCCGGCGACATCGGCTTCGCGCCGAGCAGCTGATGGGTGAGCGCGGGCAGTACCCCCGTGGACCACCCGTGCGCCATGCTCGTGTAGGCGCCCTCGTACAGCGAGCCGTTCGGACCGATGCCCTCCCAGTGCGTGATACCGGGGTCGTGGCTCTCCATCCACCCGTAGGTCCGCTTGATCTGGTCGATCGCCGAGTCGGCGAGGCCGCTCTCGAAGCGCGCCACGAACTCCGGGTACGAGGTGAAGGCGTACACCCGCTGGGAGGCGCCACCGAAGAGGGTGTCGTTGTCCATGAAGGCGTTGCCGTACCGGCGTTTCGTCGTCGCGTCCAGATGGGCGAGCGCCGACGCCGCCCGCTCCGCGTCCGCGACGCCCGACGTGACGGCGATCGCGTTGCCGTCCTGCGCGTGCCGGACGGCGCCGGTCGCGGAGTCCAGATAGGCGCCCGCCGCCTCGTCCCACAGATGCGTGTTGACCGCCTGGGCGACCTTGTCCGCCCGCTCCCGCCACCGCCCCGCGTCCGCGTCATGACCCACGTGCTCCGCGATGCGGGCCGCGTCCCTCAGGGCCTGCACGTAGTTGGCGTTGTAGTACGTGATCCGGCCCGTGCGCCCGAGGAAAGCGTAATCCCCGTACCCCGACGTGCCGTTGAGGCCCTTGCTCAGCAGGCCCGCGTCGTCCGTCACGCTCGGGTACCACGTGTCGAGGACCTTGACGAGCTGCGGGTAGTAGCGCTCGGCGTAGTCCTTGTCGCCGGTGTACAGGACGTAGTCCCAGCTGCACGTCACCCACCACAGCGGGTAGTCGAACAGGGGGAGCGTGTACTGGTTGATGGAGGCCGGGGGGATCCAGCCGTCGGCCCGCTGGTGCTCGGCGAGGTCCGCCAGCACGTTCCGCGCGGCCTCGGCCGCGTCGTCGTGCGTGAGGTAGAGGGTGCGCCCCGCCACCGCCACGTCTCCGACGTACGGATCCCGGTCACGCTTGGCGCCGTCGTGCAGGACGAGCTTCCCGTCGAGCGACGCGCTGAAGGCGCCGCGCGGGTCCACGTCGTCCTCGCGGAAGGTGTCGACGACCAGCTCGTTCGTGTACGAGGCGCCGTACCAGTAGCGGTTCAGCTCCTCGTCGGAGCACAGGAACCAGCCGCGGTACGACTCCGGTGTGCCCAGATACGCCGTGAAGTCGAGCGACACCGCGTCCACGGCGACGGTCCCCCACGGCTGCGCGGCGGGCGCGTCGGACGGGAGCGCGTCCAGCGTGATCTTGAGATAGCGGAAGCCGTGCAGGCCGTCCGAGTACACCTTGTCGCCGCCCGAGGCGTAGCCCTTCTTGTCCGTCCACGTGGCGCCGCCCGCCGGCACGGCGTACTGGTCCGTTCCCTTCGAGGCGCCGCCCGCCTGGTCGTTGCGGGTGAAGTCGGAGCGGTCGGTGAGGAACTGGAGCGTCTCGGAGAAGGCGAGGCGCACGCCGGGGCGGTTGCCGGACGCCGAGGCGAAGGCGATTTTCGGGTAGCCGACGACGACCTTGCCGAAGTCGATCGTCACGCTCGGTGCCACGACCGGATCCACGGCCTCGGGCCAGACCTCGTTGATCCGCGTGAACACGCCCTGCCCGAGGTCCTGGGCCGAGGTGACCGTGATCCGCACCCGCGCCGTGGACACCGGCGCGTCGAAGCGAACGGCGCGCTGCACCACGCTGTTGCCGGTGACAGTGGCGACCTTCCGCCAGTCCGAGTCCACCCAGGCGTCCACCGTGAAGTCCGTGGGAACGCCGTCCGTGTCGGACACCACCGTCAGGCCCGAGAGCGTGAGCGCTCCGGGCGCCGTCACCGTCAGGGTGTCGGGGAAGGTCCGCTCGGTGTCGTCGTTCCAGAAGGTGTCGAGGTCGCCGTCGACGGCGTGCTGCGCGTCGTACGTGCGCGGTCGGCCGTCGCCCCCGTTGTTGCCGGCGTGGGTGGTGGAGCCCTCCGCGGTGGTGCCGTCGGGCCAGCGCGGTGGCGCGGAAGGCTCGGGGCGGCGCAGGACGGTCACCCGGCCACCGGGTTTGAGGAGGGCGTCGGGACGCGTCACGTCACCGGCCGACCGGACGATCCGCACCGGCCGCACCGTGCGGCCGGACGGCGCCTGGACGTAGCGGTGCCAGGCCGCGTCCGGGACCTGCCCGGCGGCCGGGCCCCGAACCGGTGTGGCTGCCGCGGCCGTTCCCGCGCCCAGGAGGGGCAGCCCGGCCGCGGCCAGCACCGCCCCGCCCACACCCGCTCCGAGCACGGCGCGCCGGTCGGGCCCCTGTGCTGTCTTCACGTCATCCGTCACGTCTGTGTGCCTCCGTCTGCCCGCGCCCGGGCGGGGCAGGGGTGAATCGATTGATGCATGGGCTCATCTCGGCCTCGTGGCCCGTCAGTGGGAGAAGTGGTGGGTGCCGGACGCCGCGGCGAAGACGGCGCAGCCGTCGTCCATGCGAAGGAACTTCGCTGCCCCGTGGGCCACTCGGGAAGCGTCGGACGCGGGGATCCACACCTCGGCGGTCGTGTTGGCCGGCACGGTGAGCGTGAGCCGGAAGCCGCCCGAGTCCACCGACCATGTGGTGCTGATCGGCCCCTGGACGGAGTCGTAGCGCGCCTGTGCCCGTGTGATCCCGCCCCCGGGCCGTGGCCGCACGAGAATCTTGCGGAAGCCCGGCTCGGCCGGCGCGATACCGGCGATGTTCGCGTACATCCACTCGCCGACCGAGCCGTACGCGTAGTGGTTGAACGAGTTCATCCCGGCGTCCTGGAAACTGCCGTCCGGCTTGATGGAGTCCCAGCGCTCCCACATCGTCGTCGCGCCCTTGTCGATCTGGTAGCCCCAGCTGGGGAAGGACCGCTGGATGAGGAGGCGGTAGGCGACGTCGGTGTGACCGGTCGCGGTGAGGACCGGCAGCAGGCGCGGAGTGCCGAGGAACCCTGTCGACAAGTGCCAGTCCTTGGCCTTGATGAGAGCGACGAGCCGGTCGGCGGCAGGTCCCCGGTCCGCCTCTGCCAGCAGGTCCATCGACAGCGCCAGCACGTACGCGGTCTGCGTGTCGCCCTTCACCTTGCCGCCGTCCGAGACGTACGCCGCGCGGAAGGCGTCGCGCACACTGCCGAACAGCGACGTGTACGGCGCCGGGTCCTTGCCCAGCGCCTTCGCCGCCCGGGCCACGAGGTCGGCGGCGTGGGCGAAGTAGGCCGTTCCGATGACGTCCTTGGGCGTCTCGTCCTGGAGGTTGAGCCAGTCCCCGAAGCCCTCGGCCGGGCGCAGGAAACCGCTGCTGTGCTTCTCCAGGTAGTCGAGCCACTTCAGCATCGACGGCCACGACTCCTCGAGGACGCGGGTGTCGCCGTACGCCTGGTAGAGGGCCCACGGCACGGTCACGCCCGCGTCGCCCCAGCCCGCGACACCGTCGCCGACGCCGGGCATGTCGGGGGCCACGTTCGTGAACGCGCCTTCGTCGCTCTGGCCGTCGCGCAGGTCGCCGAGCCACTTGGTGAGGAAGCGGGCCGACTCCATGTTGTAGGCGGCCGTCGGCGCGAAGACGTTGATGTCGCCGGTCCAGCCGAGCCGCTCGTCGCGCGCCGGGGTGTCGGTGGGGATCGAGACGAAGTTGCCGCGCTGCCCCCAGGTGATGTTCCGGTGCAGCTGGTTGAGCATCGGCACGTTCGTCGAGAAGTCCATCGTGAAGGGCGCCGACGTGTGGATGACCCGCCCCACGACGGCGCTGAGCGGCGGCCTGCCGGGGTATCCGGTCACCTCCACGTAGCGGAAGCCGTGGAAGGTGAAGCGCGGCTCGTACGTCTCCTTGCCACCGCCCTTGAGGGTGTACGTGTCGGTGGCCTTCGCCGTCCGGAGGTTGGCGGTGTAGATGGTGCCGTCCGGGTCGAGGACCTCGGCGTGCCGCAGCCGTACGGTGGTGCCGGCCTTCCCGGCGACGGTGAGGCGGACCGCGCCGACCATGTTCTGGCCGAGGTCGTAGACGAACACGCCGGGCTTCGGCTCGGTCATCTTCCGTGCGGGCAGCTCGCGTTCGAGGCGCGTGGGGCCGCCCGCCTCGGCCACCAGGGCGGCGCTCACCTTGTCGACGGCGGTGGCCGCGACCCAGCGGGAGTCGTCGAACCCGGCGCGCGTCCAGCCGTCGGTCTCCAGGCGTGCGTCGTACGCCTCGCCCGCCATCAGGTCGGCCTCGGTGACGGGCCCGGTCGAGGCGCGCCAGTCGGTGCCGGACAGCACTCGCTCGGTCGATCCGTCGGTGTACGTGACCTCCAGCTGGGCCAGGAACGCGGGCCGGTCGCCGTACTGGTGCGGACCGAACCAGGCGATGTTCCCGGCGTACCAGCCGGCGGCGACCGTCGCCCCGATCGCGTTGGCCCCGGACTTCACCAGTTCGGTCACGTCGTACGTCTGGTACTGCACGCGCTTGCGGTAGTCCGTCCAGCCCGGCGCGAGCCGGTCCTCGCCGACCCGCTCGCCGTTGATGTGGGCCTCGTACAGGCCGAGGGCCGACGCGTACAGGCGGGCCCGCGCGACCGACCGGCCCTTGAGCCGGAACTCGTGGCGCAGTTGGGCGGCGGGGGCGTGCGAGGGCGCGACCTTGCCCCAGGGGCCTGAACCCCACTTGGCGAGGACCTTCGCCGCTTTCCACGCAGTGTCGTCGAATCCGGCCGACTTCCAGTCGCCGGCGGGCTCCTGGTCGGCGGCCTTCCAGTCGGCGCCGGTGACGAAGGTCTTCACCCCGTCGGCCGTCGTCAGCTCCAGGAGGCCGAGCAGGCCGGCGGGGCTGTCCGTGGCATTGACGGCCGAGACGGCCAACGTGGCGGCACCGGGGCGGAGTTGGGCGGTGACGTCGACGACGGCCGGGCGGCGCCAGTTCTCGGCCGGGCCGTCCGGGTCGGCGTGCGCCACCTCGGTTCCGTTCACGTACGCGGTGTAGCCGTCGTCGGCGGTCATCACCAGGCGGGCCCGGGTGAGGCCTTCCGGGATGTCGGCACGGCCGCGGAACCAGCGGGTTCCCGCCGGGGCGCCGGTGGCCGGGTCGCCCTCGGGGAACCAGATCCAGGAGGCGTCGTCGAGCGCGGGCGCCCCGATCAGCGCCGCGGGCGCGCCGATCCAGCGGGCGGACCAATCGGAGGCGGCGGTCAGGCCGGTCTCCCACCAGGACGGTTCGCTCCAGTCCGAGGCGCGGCCCGCGGTGTCCCAGACCCGCACCGACCAGTGGTAGCGGGTGCGCGCGGCCAGGGCGGGGCCCGCGTAGGGGACGAGGGTGGATTCGGGGGACGTGACCTTGCCGCTGTCCCACACGTCGGGGTCGGTGAGGCGGCCCGGGGTGGTGGCGACCCGTATCTGATAGGCGCTCTGGGCCCGGCCCGGTTCGTCCGACTCCAGGGGCCAACTCAGCCTGGGGTGCGGCACGTCGAGGCCGAGCGGGTGGCTCACGTACTCGACGGTGGGTGCGCTCACGCGCACGGCCTTCGCGGCCCGAGCCCCTGCGGCGGTTCCCGAGACAGGGGCGGCCTGCGCGGCTCCCGGTGCGGCGGAGGCGATGGCCGTCCCCAGGGCGGCTGTCGCGGTCGTGCTGAGCAGTCGTCTTCTGCTGATCACACTCGGCTCCATGGCGACTCGGCTATGAATCGTTTCAGGGTGGGAAGCTAAAGTGGCGAAAGTGACCTGTCAAGGGTTTGTTGCAGCGCTTCAAAGGGTTCGGAGATTTCCAAGTCCTCACCATTGACGCCACAGTTGGTGCGGGGCTAGCTTCCGTGGAATCTGTTTGAAACCTTTCATAGTCAGCTCGGCAGACCCGATCGGTGTTTCCATGAGAGAGCCCCCCGTCCTGGGCCGTCGAGGGGCTCGACAAGTCCTTCGGTGCCGCGCGCCCTCCACGACATGTCACTCCAGCTGAACGCCGGTGAGGCGCACGCCCTCGCCGGAGAGGAGGGTGAGGGGAAGTCCACTCTCATCAGGACGCTCGCCGGGGTCCACCGGCCCGACGCCGGCACCGTGCTCATCGACGACGAGCCCGTCACCCTGCACAGACCCGCCGACGCCCGTGACACCGGGATCGCGGTCGTCTACCAGGAGCCCACGCTCTTTCTGAGGCCGCCGTTCCGAGAGCCCCCCGCCGCCCCCACAGCCACCAGCGCATTCACAGGTAATCTGAACCATTCCCTTCGCTCATCGCCCCATGGAGGTCCCCGCCCGATGGCCCAGTCGGTGGGTATCAAGGACGTCGCCCGCGCCGCCGGAGTCTCCGTCGGCACGGTCTCGAACGTCATCAACCGCCCGGACTCCGTCGCCGCCGACACCAGGGCCCGGGTGCTGTCCGCCATCGACCGGCTCGGCTACGTACGCAGCGAGTCGGCGCGCCAGCTGCGCGCAGGCCGCAGTCGCATCATGGGGCTGCTCGTCCTCGACATGGGCAACCCGTTCTTCGTGGACGTCGCGCGCGGTGCCGAGCGTGCCGCGCGCGAGGCCGGGCTCGGTGTCATGGTGTGCAACAGCGCGCAGGACCCCTCCGAGGAGGCCGAGTACCTCTCCCTGTTCGCCGAGCAGCGCGTGCGGGGCGTGCTCCTCACCCCGGCCGAGGCGAGCGGCCGCAACATCGAGAACTTCCGCCGGCACGGCATCCCGTTCGTCCTCGTCGACCGCGTCGCCGAGGGCACCTCGGAGTGCTCCGTGTCCGTGGACGACGTCACCGGCGGCGCGCTGGCCGTGCGCCACCTCGTCGACGCCGGACACCGCAGCATCGCCTACGTCAGCGGTCCCCCCGCGCTCAACCAGGTCAAGGACCGCCGCACCGGCGCCCTCCAGGCGCTGGCCGAGGCGGGCCTCCCCGCCGGAACGCTGCGCGAACTGCCCACGGAGCGGCTCGACGTCGCGGCGGGACGCGACGCCGGTGCCCGCCTGCTCGGCCTCGCCGATCGCCCCACCGCCGCGTTCTGCGCCAACGACCTGCTCGCCCTCGGCGTCCTCCAGGCGATGTACGCGGCCGGTGTACGCGTCCCCGAGGACATCGCGATCGTCGGTTACGACGACATCGAGTTCGCGTCGGCCGCCACCGTGCCCCTCACCTCGGTGCGCCAGCCCGCCGTCACCATGGGAGCCATGGCCGCCGAACTCCTCCTGGAGGAGACGGAACCCACGAGCGGCGAACCCCACCGGCACCGCAGGGTCGTCCTCCAGCCCGAGCTGGTCGTACGGGGGTCGAGTCTGGGCTCGCGCTGACATGTGCTGAACTGAGCGGACACCGCACACCGCATTCCGTACGCCGCCCAGGAGCTTCCTTGACGACCGCCACATACCGCCAGCCCGGTGTCGTCCTCACCGACCGCCGCTTCTCCGTGCCGCTCGACCACGACCACCCCGAGGGCGAGAGCATCGAGCTCTTCGCCCGCGAGGGGGTGGCCATCGGCAAGGAACACGCGGACCTGCCGTGGCTCCTCTACCTCCAGGGCGGCCCCGGATTCGGCGCCAACCGGTTCTCCGGCAAGCAGGCCTGGCTCGACCGGGCGCTCCAGGACCACCGGGTGCTCCTCCTCGACCAGCGCGGCACAGGCAGCTCCACCCCGGCCAACCGGCAGACGCTCCCGCTGCGCGGCGGCCCGCGCGAACAGGCCGACTACCTCGCGCACTTCCGAGCCGACTCGATCGTCCGCGACTGCGAGGCGATCCGCGGCGAGGTGACCGGCGGCGCCCCCTGGACCGTTCTCGGCCAGAGCTTCGGCGGCTTCTGCGCAACCCACTACCTGTCGACGGCCCCCGAGGGCCTCACCGCCGCTGTCATCACCGGCGGCCTGCCCACACTCGACGGCCACGCGGACGACGTCTACCGCGCCGCGTACCCCCGCATCGAACGCAAGGTCGCCGCCCACTACGCGCGCTACCCGCAGGACGTCGAGCGCGCCCGCCGCATCGCCGAGTACCTCGCCGAGCACGAGCCCGTACTCAACGGCGGCTACCGGCTGACCGTCGAGGCGTTCCAGTCCCTGGGCATCCTGCTCGGCGGTACCGGCGGCAGCGACCGCCTGCACTACCTCCTCGAGGACGCCTTCGTCCGCACGCCCGCCGGCGTCGAACTGTCCGACGCGTTCCAGGAGGACGTACAGGCCACGCTCTCCTACGCCGGACACCCGCTGTACGCGCTCGTGCACGAGGCCATCTACGGACAGGACGCCCGGCCCACGAACTGGTCGGCCGAGCGCGTACGCGGCGAGTTCCCCCAGTTCGACGCCGCGAAGACCCTCGCCGGTGACGGGCCCCTGCTCTTCACGGGCGAGTCCGTCCACCCGTGGATGTTCGACTGCGACCCGGCCCTGCGCCCCCTGCGCGAGACCGCGGAACTCCTCGCCGCCCGCACCGACTGGGCCCCGCTCTACGACCCCGCGCGCCTGGCGGCCAACGAGGTGCCGGCCGTCGCCGCCGTGTACCACGACGACATGTACGTCGACACGGCCCACGCCCTGCGCACGGCCCGCGCCGTCAAGGGCCTGCGCACGTGGGTCACCGACGAGTTCGAGCACGACGGCCTGCGGGCCGGAGCGCCGCGCGTCCTCGACCGGCTGCTCGCGATGGTGCGCGGAGACGTCTGAGAGACCCGGGGCGGGGGAGGCGAGACCGCCTTCCCCGCCCGGCGAACACCCCCGCATCGCGGACGGCGCCGCATTAGGGTGCGGCCATGACCGAGCCGAAGACCCAGACCACCGCCCCGGACCAGCTGCTGCCCATGCCCGAGGACTGGCGGCGCGCCCTCGCCGTCGTGGCGCACCCGGACGACCTCGAATACGGCTGTTCCGCGGCGATCGCCGGCTGGACCGACGGCGGACGCGACATCGCGTACGTCCTCGCCACCCGCGGAGAGGCGGGCATCGACACCCTCGAACCCGAGAAGTGCGGGCCCCTGCGCGAGCAGGAGCAGCGCGCGAGCGCCGCCGTCGTCGGCGTGGACACCGTCGAGTTCCTCGACCACAAGGACGGCGTCGTCGAGTACGGGACCGCGCTGCGCCGCGACATCGCCGCCGCGATCCGCAGGCACCGTCCCGAACTCGTCATCACGCTCAACCACCGTGACACCTGGGGCGGCGTCGCCTGGAACAGCCCCGACCATGTCGCCGTCGGGCGCGCCACCCTCGACGCGGCGGCGGACGCCGGCAATCGCTGGATCTTCCCCGAGCTGGTCGAGCAGGGACTCGATCCGTGGAACGGCGTGCGCTGGGTCGCCGTCGCGGGCTCGTCGTCGCCCACGCACGCGGTCGACGCGACGCACGGAATCGAACGGGCCGTGCGCTCCCTGCTCGAACACCGCACGTACATCGAGGTGTTGACGGACGAGGACCCCGAGGCCTACTGCCGCTCGTTCCTCACCGGCAACGTCCAGGCGGCCGCCGAGCGCTTCGGTGGCACACCGGCCGTACCGTTCGAACTCTTCAGTCGGTAGGGCCGGTCACCTACCCTGCGCTTTCTGATGATGCGTCAGAAATAGGGGAGTGGTGGCGGCATGATCGACACGACGAGCAACGAGCTTCCCGGCGAGGATGATGGCGAAGGCGGCAGGGAAGGCAGGGGCGAAGGCGGGGGTGACGGGGCGCGGCGGCTTCGGCTGCATGTCGAGGAGGGCGGTATCGGCGTCCTCACCCTGTGCCGGCCGGACAAGCTGAACGTCTGGAGCTGGGAGTCGAGCCGTCAACTCGGCCTGCTCGCCGACCGGATCCGCTTCGACGACACGATCCGGGTGGTGCTGCTGCGGGCCGAGGGGCGGGCCTTCTGCGCGGGCATCGACGTCAAGGCACCCGGCGGAGGGATCACCGGACGCTCCGGGTCCGAGCGCACGCGCAACTACTACGAGGGCATTCGCTGGGTCCACGAGCGGTTCCGCACGTTCGCCGGCCTGCCGCAGCCCGTCGTCGCGGCCGTGCAGGGCTACTGCCTCGGCGTCGGATTCGAGCTGGCGCTGATGGCCGATGTGCGGATCGCGGCCGACGACGCGGTGTTCGCGCTGCCGGAGACGCGGCTCGGGGTCGCCGTCGACGCGGGCGGCGATCTGCGGATCGCGCGCGAGGCGGGCGCGGGCTGGGCGAAGTTCCTCGCGCTGACGGGCCGCCGCATCGACGCGGAAACGGCGCACCGGCTGAACCTCGTCCAGCAGGTCACAGGAACGGGTGAGTTGGACGGGGCCGCTCACTCGGTCGCCGCGGAGATCGCGGCCAACGCGCCGCTCGCCGTGCAGTCCGTCAAGCGGGACATCGACGCCTTCGCGGACGCGGCCATGGGGGCCGCGCTGGACCGAGTGGCGATGAGCGCGGCGCTCACGCTCACGTCGGAGGACATCAAGGAGGGATACACGGCGACGGCGGAGCGGCGCGAGCCGCGGTTCGACGGGAAGTAGGGAGCGGAGGGTAGGGAAGGAGTGGGCGGAAAGCTGGGCTTGAGCGGGAAGTAGAGCATGGAGGGGAAGCAGGGCGTGGGAGAGGAAGAGGGCTTGAGGGCCGCCGCCCTTCACGGTCCCTCCCGGAACGGCCCCCTCCCCATCTGCTCCCGCACCGTCACCACGGGCGGGCTCACCAGTCCGCGACGCTGCCAGTTCGCCCCGTCCACGACGAGTGTGTGGCCGCTGATGAAGCGGGCGTAGGGGGAGGCGAGGAAGGTGGCGGCCCAGCCCAGCTCGCGGGGCGCGCCCACGCGCAGGGCGGGCTGCCGCGCGTCGTGATCGGCGCCCCCTCCAGGGCCCCCTTCGGAGCCGCCCCTCGCCAGGTTGGCGCGGATGTCCTCCGTCATGTCCTCGTGCGGCATGAGGCCCGGCACGAGCCCGTTGACCTGGATGCCGTACGGACCCCACTCCACGGCCAGCGTCTCCACCAGGTTCTTCACGCCCGCCTTGGCCGCCGCGCTGTGGGCGAAGCCGGGGCCGCCCGTCCACGCGTAGGAGGCGCCGACGGCGATCACCGAGCCTGGTGTGCCGGCCGCCAGGTGTCTGCGGCCGAACTCGCGCGTCATGTAGAAGGTGCCGTTGAGGGTGATGTCGACGACGGTGCGCCAGGCGTTCGGGCTCATGTCCTCCGCGGGTACGGGGAAGTTGGCGGCCGCGTTGTTGACCAGGATGTCGGGGGTCCGCCCGTGGGCCTCCTCCGCCGTGTCGAAGGCCTCGGCGATGAGGTCCGGGTCCCTGATGTCGCAGACGGCGGCCGTCACCGTGCCGCCGTCGCGGCTCACGCGGGCCAGTTCCTGCCGCGCGGCCTGCAGGTGTGTGGTCCTGCGGCTCGCGATCAGCACGTCCGCGCCGAGCCGCACGAACTCGGCGGCAATGGCCTTCCCGAGCCCGGTCCCGCCACCGGTGACCAGGACCAGGCTTCCCCGGTACGTCCCTCGAGGGAGCGCTGCCGTGCCGGCCGGGGGAGGGGTGGGCAGACCCCGCGGGGCCGTCTGGCGGGCGGGGCCGGTCGAGTCCGTCATGCCGTATCGATACAGGGTGGGCGCCGAAAGCTCCAGGCCTGCGACATCGCCCGCGGCGTCGTCGGGGACGAGCCCGCGACGGCGTGCGCGAAAAAGGGTCCCCAGCCTGTTCCCAGATATCAAAGCGACCGCTTAGTATGCGAGCGAGCCCGGCAAGACGAAGAAGTCCCGTGGAGGCCCCGCATGCAGGCATGGCAAGTGCACCGGAACGGCGAGCCGAGCGAGGTGATGGAGCTCGCCGACGTCGAGCGGCCCGTCCCCGGGGACGGACAGGTCCTGCTCAGGGTGCGCGCGGCGAACATCAACTTCCCGGACGCGCTGATGTGCCGGGGCCAGTACCAGGTGCGGCCGCCGATGCCGTTCACGCCCGGTGTGGAGATCTGCGGCGAGACCGAGGACGGCCGGCGCGTCCTGGCCAACCCCGCGCTGCCCCACGGCGGCTTCGCCGAGTACGCCGTGGCGGACGCCGCCGCCCTGCTGCCCGCGCCCGACGCGCTCGACGACGCCGAGGCCGCGGCCCTGCACATCGGCTACCAGACCGGCTGGTTCGGCCTGCACCGACGGGCGCACCTGCAGGCGGGCGAGACGCTCCTCGTGCACGCTGCGGCCGGCGGCGTCGGCAGCGCCGCGGTCCAGCTCGGCAAGGCGGCCGGCGCCACCGTCATCGGTGTCGTCGGGGGCGAGGAGAAGGCGAAGGCGGCCCGCGACCTCGGCTGCGACGTCGTCGTCGACCGCCGAGCCCAGGACGTCATCGCCGCCGTGAAGGAGGCCACCGGCGGCCGGGGTGCCGACGTCATCTACGACCCGGTCGGCGGCGAGGCGTACACGCAGTCCACGAAGGTCGTCGCGTTCGAGGGCCGGATCGTCGTCGTCGGATTCGCGAGCGGTACGATCCCCAGCCCCGCCCTCAATCACGCCCTGGTGAAGAACTACGCGATCCTCGGCCTGCACTGGGGCCTGTACAACACCAAGGACCCGAAGCTGGTCGCGCACTGCCACGAGCAGCTCACCGAGCTCGCGGCGCGCGGTGCGATCAAGCCGCTGATCAGCGAGCGCGTGCCGCTGGCCGGCGCGGCGGCCGCCGTGCAGCGCGTCGCCGACGGCGTCACCACCGGCCGCGTCGCCGTGGTGCCCGGCAGTGAGGGGGCGGGCGCATGACCGACACCGCCGAACTGCGCCGTCGTACACAGGAGTTGCTGGCCGCGTATCCGCCCGCGACCACGGACCGTACCGAATTCCTGAAGGCCCGCTTCGATGCCGGGCTCGCGTGGGTGCACTACCCGCAGGGCCTCGGCGGGCTGGGTCTGCCGCGCTCGCTCCAAGCCGTCGTGGACACCGAACTCGCCGCGGCGAACGCTCCGGACAACGATCCGCGCCGTATCGGTATCGGCCTCGGCATGGCGGCCCCGACGGTGCTCGGTTTCGGTACCGACGAGCAGAAGCAGCGCTTCCTGCGTCCGCTGTGGATCGGCGAGGAGGTGTGGTGCCAGCTGTTCAGCGAGCCCGGCGCCGGCTCCGACCTCGCGGCGCTCGGCACCCGCGCCGTGCGTGACGAGGCCACCGGTGACTGGGTGATCAACGGCCAGAAGGTCTGGACGTCGGGCGCGCACACGGCCCGCTGGGCCATCCTCATCGCCCGCACCGACCCCGACGTGCCCAAGCACCGCGGCATCACCTACTTCATCTGTGACATGACCGATCCCGGTGTCGACGTGCGGCCGCTGCGCCAGATCACCGGCGAGGCCGAGTTCAACGAGGTGTTCCTCACCGACGTCCGCATCCCGGACGCGCACCGCCTCGGTGAGATCGGCGACGGCTGGAAGGTCGCGCAGACCACGCTGATGAACGAGCGTGTGTCGATCGGCGGCTCCCGCATCCCGCGCGAGGGCGGCATGATCTCCGCGGTCGCGAAGACATGGCGCGAGCGCCCCGAGCTGCGTACGCACGATCTGCATCAGCGGCTCCTGAAGCTGTGGGTCGAGGCCGAGGTGGCCCGTCTCACCGGCGAGCGTCTGCGCCAGCAGCTGGTCGCGGGTCAGCCGGGCCCCGAGGGTTCCGGCATGAAGCTCGGCTTCGCCCGGCTCAACCAGGAGATCAGCGGCCTGGAGATCGAACTCCTCGGCGACGAGGGCCTGTTGTACGAGGACTGGACCATGCGTCGGCCGGCTGTCGTGGACTTCCTGGCGCGTGACGCCGGATACCGCTATCTGCGCGCCAAGGGCAACAGCATCGAGGGCGGGACGAGTGAGGTCCTGCTCAACATCGTCGCCGAACGCGTCCTCGGGCTGCCGTCCGAGCCGCGCACCGACAAGGACGTCGCCTGGAAGGACCTCGCGCGATGAGCGATCTGCTGTACACGGAGGAGGAAGAGGCGCTGCGGTCCGCCGTACGCGGCCTGCTCGCCGCCCACTGCGACGCCGCGTCGGTGCTCGCCCGCGTCGAGACGGACGAGCCGCACGACCGTGCGTTGTGGAAGTCCCTCGCGGAGGGGATGGGGCTCGCGGGCCTGCTGATTCCCGAGGAGCTGGGCGGCCAGGGCGCGACGCATCGTGAAGTGGCCGTGGTGCTGGAGGAGTTGGGGCGCTCCGTCGCTCCTGTTCCCTATCTCACGAGTGCGGTCGTCGCGACCGAGGCGCTCCTCGACTGTGCGGGTGACGAGGCCTCCGCGCTGCTCGGCGCGCTCGCGTCGGGCCGCACGGTGGGCGTGCTCGCCGTGCCCCTGTCGACTGCCCCCGGTCAGGTCTTCGGTGGCGTACGCGAGGAGGGTGGCCGGCTGGAGGGGCGGGTCACGGGTGTCGCCGACGCGGCGGCGGCCGATGTGCTTCTCGTGCCGACGGACAGCGGTCTGTACGCGGTCGATGTCATCGACGACGGTGTCACCGTCGAGGCGCGGACGTCCCTCGACCCCACCCGGCCCGTCGCCACGGTGACCTTCGCCGGTGCACGCGCGCGCGTGCTGACCGACAACGCCGTTCCGGCCGTCCGCAGGGCGCTGCGGGCCGGAGCGGGACTTCTGGCGTCCGAGCAACTCGGCCTCGCCGACTGGTGCTTGACCGAAACGGTCCGCTACACGCGTGAGCGCCACCAGTTCAACCGGCCCGTCGGCTCGTTCCAGGCGCTCAAGCACCGGCTCGCGCAGGTGTGGCTGGAGGTTGTCGGTGTACGTGCCGCGGCCCGCAGCGCGGCGGACACTCTCGCCGCCGGGAGCGACGACGCCGATGTCTCGGTGGCGGTCGCCCAGGCGTACGCCGGACCGGCGGCCGTCCATGCGGCGGAGGAGGCGCTCCAGTTGCACGGCGGTATCGGTATGACCTGGGAGCACCCGGTTCACCTGTACCTCAAGCGGGCCAAGGCCGACTCGATCGCCCTGGGTTCCGCGGGCAGGCACCGGGAGGAGCTGGCCGAGCTGGTCGACCTCCGGGCGCCCTGACGCCGGGCCGGGCGCCGGGTTTTACCTTCCCTTGACGAGATGGCATTATTGCGACTCGTTCGCAATAAGAGTTGATCTTCAATAGGGGTGGGCATGATGGTCAGGCCGGCACGGGGTGCGACAGCGGTCGCGGCGGTCGCCGCATTGTCGGTGACCGCCGCCGCCTGTTCGGCGCCCGGCGGCTCGGGCGGGGGCGGCAAGGGGCGGGCGGCGTCGGGCGCGGTCGTGGGCATCGCCTACGAACCGGACACGCTCAGCCCGCTCCTCGGCTACGGCAAGGACGGCAACTCCAAGCTCTTCGACGGGCTGCTCACCCACGACGCCGACATGGAGCTGAAGCCCGCGCTCGCCGTCGCGCTGCCCGAGGTGAGCGCCGACGGCCGCACGTACACGTACAAGTTGCGCGACGGCGTGCGATTCAGCGACGGGACGCCCTTCTCGGCGAAGGACGTCGTCTTCACCTACGAGACGATCCTCGACAAGAAGACCAACAACGCCTCCAAGACGGAGCTCGACGCCCTCGACACGGTCGAGGCCAAGGGGGACGACACCGTCGTCTTCCGCCTCAAGTACCCCTACGCCCCGTTCGCCGAGCGGACCGTCCTGCCCATCGCGCCCGAGCACATAGCGGGCGAGCAGGACGTCAACACCGGCGGCTTCACCACGAGGCCGGTCGGCACCGGGCCGTACACGCTCGTGAAGTGGTCCAAGGGCGAGAAACTCACCTTCAAGGCCAACCCCCGCTACTGGGGCGGCGAACCGAAGGTCAAGAACTTCACCATGGCGGTCATCAAGGACGACGACGTGCGCGCCACGCGGCTGCGCTCAGGCGACCTCGACGGCGCCATCCTGCCCCCCGACCTCGCGGCGACGTTCAAGAGCGACGGCGACAAGCAGACGTACGCCGCCCGCACCTTCGACTACCGCGTGGTGACCCTGCCCACCGGCAACAAGGTCGCCGGGGACACCGCCGTACGGCGCGCGCTCGACATCGGCGTCGACCGCAAGGCCATGGTCGACTCGATCCTCCACGGCGCGGGCAAGGAGGCGTACGGCCCGGTCCCCACCGACAGCCCCTGGTTCACCGAGGGCACCGAGCGCACCCACGACCTCGCGAAGGCCAGGAGGATCCTCGACGACGCGGGCTGGAAGGCCGGCAAGGACGGGATCCGGGCCAGGAACGGCGTCCGCGCCTCGTTCCCGCTCTGGTACCTGACCGGCGACAAGCTCCGCCAGGACCACGCCCTCGCCTACGCCTCCGACGCCAAGAAGCTCGGCATCCAGATCAAGGTCGAGTCCGGCACCTGGGAGGTCATCGAGCCGCGCATGCCCAAGGACGCGGTCCTCGCGGGCGGCGGCTCCCCGGCCGACCCCGACTTCGACCAGTACACGCTCCTCAAGTCCTCCCTCGCGGGCAACGGCTTCAACAACATGGCCCGGTACGACAACGCGCGCGTCGACGAGGCGCTCGACGCGGCCCGCAGGACCGACGACCACGACCGGCGCAAGGCCGCCTACGACACCGTGCAGCGCGAACTCGTGAAGAACCCCGGCTACACCTTCCTCACCCACATCGACCACCTCTACGTCGTCGGCGACCGGTTCGGCGACCTCACCACCCAGGTCGAACCGCACGACCACGGGCTCGCCTCCGGACCCTGGTGGAACGTCGAGAAGTGGCAGCCCGCCTCGTGAAGCGGCGGCTCCCCTGGGGGCCGATGGCCCGCCTGACGGGACGGCGGATCCTTTTCGCCGTCCCGGTCCTGGCGACCGTGACCTTCGGCGTCTTCGCGATCGCCGCAGCGTCCCCCTTCGACCCCGTCAAGGCCTACGCGGGCACGGCCGGACTCACCGCCTCGCAGGACGACCTCGACCAGCTCCGCGCCAACCTCGGCGTCGACCGGCCCCTCGTCACCCGCTGGTGGGACTGGCTGACCTCCGCCCTGCGGGGCGACCTGGGCGACTCCGCCGTCCTGCGGCAGCCCGTCGCCGACGTCCTCGGCGAACGCATCGGCTGGTCCGTCCTGCTCGCCGCCACCGCCTTCCTCGCCGCCGTCCTGCTCGGCACGACACTCGGCGTCCTCGCCGCGCGACGCCAGGGAGGATGGCTCGACCGGACCGTCAGCGCGATCGCCTACATCCTCGAGGCCGCGCCCCCGTTCTGGCTCGGCCTGCTCGCCGTATGGCTGTTCTCCCTCAGACTCGGCGCCCTTCCGGCCGGCGGACTCACCGACACCGGCAGCACCGCGGTCACGGCCGGGCAGGTCGCCGCGCACCTGGTGCTCCCCGCCGCCGTCCTCGCCGTCTCCCAACTGCCCTGGTTCGTCCTGTACGTACGCCAGGGCGTCGCTGACGCCCTGGAGGAGGACCCCGTCAGAGGGGCACGCGCACGAGGACTTGCCCCGCGCACCGTGCTGACCGGCCACGCCCTGCGGTCCGGAATGCTGCCCGTACTGACGCTCATCGGCTCCCGCGTACCCGAACTGATCACCGGCGCGCTCCTGGTGGAGACCGTGTTCAGCTGGCCCGGGATCGCCGCGGCGACCGTGCGGGCCGCGACGTCGGTCGACTTCCCGCTGCTCGCCGCGCTGACCGTGCTCGCCACGCTCGCCGTACTCCTCGGCAACCTGGCCGCCGACCTCCTGTACGGCCTCGCCGACCCGAGAGTGGGATTCGATGGCTGAGCTCACCTGGCACGCCCGCGGCGGCGCGCGCCGCTCCACGCGCGCACTGCGGGTGCGCACGTCCGCCGTCCTCGTCGCGGCGGTCGTCCTCGCCGTCCTCGTCGTGCCGCCCCTCGTCCACCTCGACGAACAGGCAGTCGACCTCGCCGCCAAGCTTCGACCGCCGTCGTGGACACACCCGTTCGGCACCGACGACGTGGGCCGCGACCTGCTGCTGCGCTGCGTGTACGGGCTGCGCGTCTCCCTTCTCGTCGGGGTGGTCGCCGCCGTGGTGGCGACCGTCATCGGCACGGCCGTGGGGGCGCTCGCGGGCGCCGTCGGCGGCTGGACGGACCGGGTCGTCATGCGGCTCGTGGACGTCTTCTCGTCGGTGCCGCACCTGCTCCTCGGGATCTTCATCGTCGCCATGTTCCGGCCGGGCGTCTGGCCGGTCGTCGTCTCCGTGGCGCTCACGCACTGGCTGTCCACGGCTCGTATCGTGCGCGCCGAAGTGCTGTCCCTGCGCTCACGGCCGTACATCGACGCGGCCGTGTCCGGAGGTTCGTCGCGGTGGCGGATCGCCGTACGCCACCTGCTGCCGGGCGTCCTGCCGCAGGCCGCGCTCGCCGCCGTCCTCATGGTGCCGCACGCCATCTGGCACGAGTCCGCCCTCTCCTTCCTCGGCCTCGGCCTGCCCGCGCACCAGGCGAGCCTGGGCACCCTCGTCCAGTCCGCGCGCGGCTCCCTGCTCGCCGGGAGCTGGTGGCCGACAGTCTTCCCCGGCCTGTTCATCATCGTGCCGACCCTGGCGATCGCGGGCCTCGCGGGCGCCTGGCGCGAACGCCTCAACCCGCGCCGCCGATCGGAGCTGATGTTGTGACCGGGCCCCAACCCGTCCTGTCCGTAAGAGACTTGTCCGTGCGTTTCCGGATGCGTGACGGCGCGTACGTGCAGGCCGTGAGCGGCGCACGCTTCGACCTCGCGGCCGGCGAGTGCCTGGCTCTCGTCGGCGAGAGCGGCTGTGGCAAGTCGGTGCTCGCGTCGGCCCTGCTCGGGCTCCTGCCGGGCAACGCGGAGACGGCCGGGTCCGCGTACATCGGCGACCTCGACCTGCTCGCAGCCGACGAGCGCACACTGGCCCGCACCGTGCGCGGCCGCCGCGTCGGCCTCGTGCCGCAGAGCCCCGCCGGGCACCTCACGCCCGTGCGCACCGTCCGCTCCCAATTGGAGGAGACCGTACGTGGGTTGACCGGCGTGCCGCGCGGGCCACGACTGCGGGCCGTCGCCGAGGCGGCGGCGGAGCGCGCCGCGTTCCCCGCCGGGCATCTCGACCGGTACCCGCACGAACTGTCCGGCGGGCTTGCCCAGCGGGCCGCGACCGCGCTGGCCCTGGTCGGCGACGCGCCCCTGCTCCTCGCCGACGAACCCACGACCGGGCTCGACCGGGACCTCGTGGAGCGCACCGTCGACGAACTGCGCCGCCACGTCGGGACGGAGCGCGCGCTCGTGCTCATCACGCACGACCTCACGGCCGCCGAGCGGATCGCCGACCGCGTGGCCGTGATGTACGCGAGCCGCCTCGTCGAACTCGCCGACGCCGCCGATTTCTTCGGCAGCCCCGGTCCCCGGCACCCGTACGCCCGAGGCCTCCTCGACGCCCTGCCGGAACGGGAGTTCACGCCCCTTCCCGGGATGCCGCCCGAACTGGGCGCGCTCCCGGCGGGCTGCGCGTTCGCCGCGCGCTGCCACCGCGCCACCGGCATCTGCGCGACCCGCCCCGCACTCGCGGACGGCGTGGCCTGCCACCATCCCGTGACCGTCCCGGCGGAGGTGCCGCATGCTTGAAGTGATCTCCGTCACCGCCGGATACGAGCGCGGCAACCCCGTCGTGCGGAACGCCTGCCTGACGCTCGCCACCGGAGAGGCCGTCGGACTGCTCGGGCCCAGCGGCTGCGGCAAGTCCACGCTGGCCCGCGTCGCCGCGCTGCTCCACCGTCCCGACTCCGGCCGCGTCGTCGTGGACGGGGAGCCGGCCCGCGGCTGGCGCCACCGCGCGCCTCGCGAGCAGCGCACCGCGTTCGGCGTGGTCTTCCAGCAGCCGCGCATGTCGGCCGACCCACGGCTGCGCCTCGCCGACCTCGTCGCCGAACCGCTGCGGGCCGCCGGCCTGCAGCCGGACGATCGTGTCGGCGAGCTGGCCGCGACCGTCGGCCTGGGCACCGACCTCCTGTCACGGCGACCCCACGAGGTCAGCGACGGCCAGCTGCAACGCGCCTGCCTCGCGCGCGCCCTGGCCCTGCGCCCCCGCTGGCTGATCTGCGACGAGATGACGGCGATGCTCGACGCGTCCACCACAGCGGCCCTGGTGGGCGTCGTGGAGGCCTATCGCGCGGAGAGCGGTGCGGGACTGCTGGCGGTGGGCCACGACCGGCGTCTGCTGGAGCGCTGGTGCGGTCGGACGGTGGAGTGGGACGCGCTGGGCTCCGCCGGAGACGGCAGCTGAGCGTGGGCGGGCAGGCCCCGTCCGGCAGCCCGCCGTTCACTCTGAGCGGTGAGGTGAACGCGACATGCAGGTCCGGCCAACTCCCGTGCGGGCCCTGCTCATTGGCGCCCGTGACACCCCATACTCGCTGAGGCCCCGTACGGCACTCCCTGGGAGGAACGCATGGCCCACCTCACCCGCCGCAGAGCCCTCACCACCCTCGCCGCGGCGGTCGCCGCGACCGCCGCCGTCCCCGGGTACGCGCAGGCGAGCGAGCGGGGGCGCGGCCCCCGCCCCCTGCTGCGCGCCCACGCGCACAACGACTACGAGCACCCCCGTCCCCTCCTCGACGCCCTCGATCACCGCTTCGCCAGTGTCGAGGCGGACATCTACCTCGTCGAAGGCCGGCTCCTCGTCGCCCACGACCCGGTCGACCTCGACCCGAAGCGCACCCTCGCTGCGCTCTACCTGGAACCGCTCGCCGCCCGCGTCAGGGCCAACCACGGCTCCGTGTACCGGGGGTACCGCACGCCGCTCCAGCTCCTCGTCGACATCAAGACCGAGGGCGCGGCCACCTACCTCGAACTCGACCGCCAACTGCGCCGCCACCGCCACCTGTTCACCACCTGCACCCACGGCAGGGTCCGCACCGGCGCGGTGACCGCCGTGATCTCCGGCGACCGGGCCGCCCGCGAGCCCATGGAGCGGCAGCAGGTGCGCAGCGCGTTCTACGACGGCCGCCTCACCGACCTCGGCGCGGCCGCGCCCGCCTCCTTCACCCCGCTCATCAGTGACAACTGGGCGAACAACTTCACCTGGCAGGGCGCGGGACCGATCCCGGCCGCCGAGCGCGAGAAGCTGCGCTCCCTCGTGTCGGCCGCCCACCGCGAGGGCCGCCGCGTGCGCTTCTGGGCCACGCCGGACGGGCCGGGACCCGAGCGCGACGCGGTGTGGGGCGAGCTGCTCGCCGCCGGCGTGGACCACCTCAACACGGACGACCTCGCGGGCCTCGAGGCGTTCCTCGACGCCCACGAGAAGTAGGCGGCCACGGCCAGATCACTCGTTCGGGGGACACGTCACTCGCCCGGGCGCAGCCTCCGCTACGCCACACTTGCGGCCGAAAGCCGCGGTGTTGGCGTGGCGGAGGAGGTTCGGCGATGTCCCTGTCGATTTCGGTCGTGCTGCTGCTTCTGATCCTGGCGGTGGTCTTTCTGCGCAACGGCGCGATGAAGATCTCGCACGCGATGGTCTGCGTGCTGCTGGGATTCCTGCTGGCCGGCACGAGTATGGCGCCCACGCTGCAGAACGGCCTGACGGCGACGGCGGGGATCGTGAGCGGCCTGCATCCGTGATCGTTCCCCGTCGTCCGGGCGCTGAGTGATCGTTTCGGGTTCATGAACAACACCCCTATGCGCATGGACACTTCAAGGGTGGGGCCCTAGCTTCGCGCCATGACGAGCAGAGCCCTGAGCCGTGCCCTCGCCCTGACCATGACGATCGCAGCGGCCGGCGTCGCGTACCCCGCCCAGGCCGACGACATCCCCAAGGCGCCCGGTCACCGGCTCATCGAGCAGTACGCGGGCGCGCCCGCCGAGGCGCGTCCCGTGCCGGGACAGGCGCCGCCGCAGCATCCGTATCTCGCGGCGAACGGCCGCAGCGGCATGCACGCGGACGCGGCCGGCAGCGGCACGTACCCCTGGAGCGGACCACTGGGGAAGGCGCCCACGGTCGGCAGCGAGAAGATGGCCGCGCTCGGCGGCGAATGCGCGACGGTGACCTTCGACAAGGACGGCCGCATCGTCACCGTCTGCGGTACCTTCACCGGCTTCCTGGTGAAACTGCTCGACCCGCAGACCCTCAAGACACTCGCCGAGTACAAGCTCCCGCAGCGCCCTTCCACCGTCGAGGCCATCACCCGGCTCGACTTCTCGAAGATCTTCAAGGACACCTCGGGCGGCGCCTACTCGTATCTCGACAACGAGGACCGGCTCGTCCTCGCGGACTCGCGGCAGCACATCGTCAGGCTCGCGCACGAGCAGGCCGCGGACGGCAGTTGGCGCTTCCGCGTGACGGACGACTGGGACCTCACGGGACAGGTGCCTCACGACTGCGTGAGCTGGACGAACCTCTACCCGAGCGGCACGTGCGACCCGGTCACCTCGGTGATGCCCGACTGGCAGGGCCGCATCTGGTGGGTGACACGGCAGGGGCGCGTCGGCACGGTCGATCCGGCCGACGGCGCGATCAGGTCCGTCCGGCTGGCGGGGGAGGAGATCCAGAACTCCTTCTCGGTGGCGAAGGACGGCGTCTCGATCGTCACCGACCACGCGCTCTACAGCTTCGAAGCGGCGGCGGACGGCACTCCCGAGGCCGTGTGGCGCCAGACGTACGACCGTGGCACGGGCACCAAGCCCGGCTCGGTGAACCAGGGTTCGGGCACCACGCCCGACCTGTTCGGCGCGGGCGAGGACTACGTCGCGATCACCGACAACGCGGACGACCGCATGAACGTCCTGGTCTACCGCCGCGGGCGCGACGTCCCCGACGACCGGCGTCTCGTCTGCAAGGTCCCTGTCTTCGGCTCCGGAGCCTCCACGACCGACAACTCCCTGATCAGCTACGGCAACAGCCTCGTCGTCGAGAACAACTACGGCTACGAGAACATCACCTCGCTCACCTTCGGCCGCTCCGTGGTCGGCGGAGTCACCCGCGTCGACGTACGCAAGGACGGCTCGGGCTGCGACACGGTGTGGGAGAGCAAGGTGCGTTCCCCCTCCACGGTCCCCAAACTCTCCACCGCCAACGGCCTTCTGTACTTCTACACGAAGGACCCCAACTCCCTGGGCGTGGACGCCTGGTACCTCACGGCAGTCGACTTCCGCACGGGCGAGCCCCGGTGGAAGCGACTGGCGGGCACCGGAATCGCCTACGACAACAACTGGGCCCCGGTCACCCTCGGCCCGGACGGCACGGCGTACGTGGGGGTCTTCAACGGACTGGTGGCGGTACGGGACGGCCGATGAGACGCGCGGCGCGCTCCGAGTAGGCTCCTCTCAACAGAATCCAACAGAACCGAACGCATCGGTCGACGGAGGAGCTCACTGTGAAGGTACTGATCGCCGGAGGCGCCGGATTCATCGGAAGCACGGTCGCCTCGGCCTGCCTGGACGCCGGGATCACCCCGGTCATCCTCGACAACCTGGTGACGGGAAGGCGGGAGTTCGCCGAAGGGCGCCTGTTCTACGAGGGTGACATCGCGGACGGCACGCTCGTGGACCGCGTCTTCGCCGAGCATCCCGACATCGACGCGGTCATCCAGTGCGCGGCCCTGATCGTGGTGCCGGACTCGGTCGCGGATCCGGTGGGCTACTACGAGGCGAACGTGGCGAAGAGCCTCGACTTCGTCGGCCATCTCCTGCGCAACGGCTGCCCCCGCCTGATCTTCAGCTCCTCGGCCTCGATCTACCGCGCGAACGACGACCTGACCGTGGACGAGGAGTCCGCCGTCGAGCCGCTGAGCCCCTACGCCCGCACCAAGGCCGTGTGCGAGGCGATGTTCGCCGACATCGCCGCCACCCGGCCCCTGCGCGTACTGTCCCTGCGCTACTTCAACCCGATCGGCGCCGATCCCAAGATGCGCACGGGCCTGCAACTGCCGCGCCCCAGCCATGCCCTGGGCCAGATGATCCTGGCCCAGGAGGACGGCGTGCCGTTCCGCGTCACCGGCACCGACTACCCCACCCGCGACGGCTCCGGGATCAGGGACTACGTACATGTCTGGGACCTGGCCACCGCCCATGTGGCCGCCCTGCGGACCTTCGACACCCTCCTCGCCGGGGCGACCACGTCCACCGCCGTCAACCTCGGCACCGGCACGGGCACCACCGTGCGGGAACTCCTCGACGCCTTCAACAGCGTGACGGACGCGCCGATCGCCTCCGTCGACACCGCGCGCCGGCCCGGAGACGTCGTGGGGGCCTATACGCGCAGCGACCGCGCGCGGGAACTGCTCGGGTGGCAGCCCCGGCACTCGGTCGCCGACGGCATCCGTGACTCCCTTCGCTGGGCGGCGCTACGGCGCGAGATCCTGGCCGGGTAGGGCGCGGCGGTCAGCGCCGCGAGAAGACCCCGATGCCGTTCGCGACGGCCCGCTCCGGGGTGTCCGTCGGATGGTTCCGCACGGTGGTCGTCGCGGCGCCCGGGTCCCTCGTGACCAGGGTCGACGAGCCGCCGCCGTCCAGGCTGAAGGCGTCGTCCGCGCCCAACTCGCGCAGGGCGTCGGCGACCTCCGCGATGGTCAGGCCCGTGCGGTACTGCGGGGCGCCGTCGAGAGCCAGGAGGAACAGGCGGCGGCCGTCGGCCGTGGCACCCGCGGCGGTGCGGACCGCGGCCGTCCTGGCGTCGAGGCCCGGCAGCGGTGCGCCGTCCCGCAGTACGGGGTAGCCGCCGACCGCGAACCGGTAGGGAACGTGCGACGCCGCCGCCACCAGACGGTGCGTGATCCGGACGCGGTCGCCCTCGGACAGCTTCCGCAACTCCTGCGCGCCCGCCTCCCGCCCGACGAGGACGGTGGTGCCGGACGCTATGGGCCCGCTGCCGGGAGTGTCGGCCGACGACACGACACGGCCGTGGCGCACCGTCACCTCATAGGTGTCCGTGCTGCACGGCGCGGCCCTGTTCGTGTCGGTGCCGCAGGTGGCGCGCACCCGCGACACGGCGCCCCAGTCGGCGGTGAACGCGCCGACCGAACCGACCGGCAGGGCGTACTGGTTGAGACCGCCGAGCGGTAGCCGCCGGCCGTCGGCGTCGACCGATCCTTCGAGGGCCATGCGGTCGAGCCGGACCCGGTGGTCCACGCCCACGCCGAGCACGTCCTCGGTGGTGGTGCCGGGCGGGAGCGCGGGTCCGAAGCGCTGGCCGTCCGGCACGGCGGACTTGAGCGTCCGGCCGCTCGCGACAGCCGGACCCACGGAGGCGCCGGTGGCCTCCACGCCGGGGTGCTGGGACTCGGTGATGTTGAAGAAGTCGCCGTTGACGCCGCCGACCGCGCCGCTCGCGTCGGCCAGTGAGGAGACGGTGGCCCGGGCGCCGACCGCGTCAGGATGCAACAGATCGATGCGCACCCGGGCGTCGCGCAGGTCGACGCTCAGCACATGGGCGTGCGTGAGGCCCTTCGCCGCGGGTATGTCGAACTCCTCGTACGTGACGCCCGGGGCGATCTCCGTGCCGCCGCCCTCCGCGCCGCTGGCCGGCGCCGCCCCGGCGAGAGCGGTGCCGGCCAGCGCGCCGAATGCGGCACAGGCCGCAAGGGCCGATCTGTAGCCTCCGTCGCGATGTCTCATGTGACCCCCTCGTGTCCGCGTAACTCACCTCTGCCACAGGGGAGTTCACCAGACACGGAGGGGCACGTCGATGGCTAGGCGCCGACCAGCCGGGAACGGATCAGGAAACGTACGCCTTCGGGTGCTTCCAGGGAGAAGCCGCTGCCGCGGCCCTCGACCACGTCGACGATCAGCCGTGTGTGACTCCACACCTCGAACTGGCTCTTCGACATCCAGAAAGCGACCGGCTCCGCGACGCCCTCCACGGTCAGGGAGGCGAGCAGTACATCGCTGGCGCCCGTGCGGAACTCGCCCTCCGGGTAGCACATGGGAGCGCTGCCGTCGCAGCACCCGCCGGACTGATGGAACATGAGGGGACCATGGGACGCACGCAGCCGCCGCAGGAGATCGGCGGCCGCAGGGGTCAGCTCCACACGCGGGGCCTCGTCACTCACGGCGGGCTCCTTCCGTAGGACGGTGTAGCGGGGCAACAGTCAACTCCCCGCCACGTTGCAGGAAGGTTGCGCCCCGCGCCGGGCCGCGGGATCTACGAACGCTCGGGGCCCAGCCGTTCGCGCAGGAACGACACGACGCGTTCACGGGCGGCGAGCGCCGGGTGGCCCGGCTCCTCGCGCACCTCCGCGGTGAGCACCGCGTGCGCGGTCTTGGTGAAGCCGCCCGCGTTGCCCGGGGACGAGTCCAGTTCGATGACCTCGAACGCGTCGCCGAGGTGCTCGCGCAGGGTGCGGAACCGCTGCTCGGGCACCGCCCGGTCCTCGCTGAAGCGCAGGCCGAGCACGCACAGGCCGGACTCCTTGGAGCGGCTGACGACCGTGTCGAACTCGGCGCGGGACAGGCCCGGGTCGACCCGCCGCGCCCCGCTGACCGGGAACGGGACCGACGGCTGGCTGAGCACCGGCGCGAGCACGACCTCGTCCACCGCGGCCGCGAGCGCGAAGCCTCCGGTGAAGCACATGCCGATGACACCGACGCCGGGACCCGGTGTGCGTGCCGCGAGATCGCGGGCCAGCGCGCGCAGATGGTCCGCGATCGGCCGGCGCGCGTTCGTGGCGAAGGCGCGGAACTCGGAGGCGACGCAGAGCCGGGCCACGGTCTTGAGCGCGTAGCCGACGGACTCCTCGCGGCCCGGCTCGCCGAACGGGGACGGGACGGCGACCGTGAACCCCTGCGCCACCAGATGGTCGGCGAGGCCGAGCACGGCGGGCGTGATGCCCGGGATCTCCGGGATCAGCACGACACCGGGACCACTGCCCTTCTCGTACACGTCGTAGGTCAGTCCGGCGCCCGTGAACGGTGCCTTCTGCCAGCCGGTGAGATCAGAGGTCGGTGCCGATCCGGTCACGACGCTTCTCCTTGGACTTCCGCGAGCAACGAGCGGGCGTGGCCCACGATCTCACGCGGCGAACGCCGAGATCTTCAATGTGTCCGCAAGGACCTGCCACACCGCCAGGGCGAACAGTCCGCTCACCACGCTGCAGCCGTTGGTGCAGGTCGTCGCCTCGTCGTACCAGGCGCGCACGGTCAGGGCATGCATGCCGAGAGTCCGGGAGAACGAGAACCGGATGTGGAGACCGTCCCCGAGGCTGTGTCCCGGCAGCGTGGCGATCTGGAAGAAGGTACTGCCCACGCGCTCGACGGACACGGGATTGCCGCCGACCAGCGCACACCGGTCGCCCTGCCGGACCGGCCCCCGGCAGTCGCGGCCGGCCACGGGGAACAGCCAGAAGTGCTGCGTGAGCTGGGACCGGATGTCGTGCGGGGTGGTGAACGGATGCAGCCCGAGGCTGAAGTTGTACTCGTACAGCCAGTTCACCCCGGCGCACGGGTAGGCGTCGGTGCCGCACGTCGCGCGGTGGCTCTCGGCGTGGGCGACGGGTGCCGGCGGCCCGGCGGCGAGGACGCTCCCCAGGACGACCGCCAGTGCGGCCCGCGCCCACGTGCGACGCCGCATGCGCACTCCCTACGTCCTCACGACCGGTCATCCTCGTAAAACACGATAAGGAGGACGGAGCGGGGGTGGGTGGCGCAGTGGGGCAGTCGGCCCAAGGGCCGCGTCGGTCGGTCGGGTCCGGGCCCGCTCACCCGCCCGTGGGTCGACTCTGCAGGCCCAGGCGTACGGCGCGGGGTGTGGCGCCCCACCAGCGGCGGCAGCAGCGGTTGAGGGCCGACTGCTCGGAGAGGCCGAGGAGCAGGGCGACCTGGCCGAGGGGAAGGTCTGTGCCGGTGAGGTAGCGGTGGGCGGCGGTGCGGCGCTCCTCGTCGATGACCTCGGCGAACGTCGTGCCGGCGGCGCGCAGCCGCCGCTGGAGGGTCCGCGGATGGACGTTGAGCAGGCCGGCGACGGCCCCGATCTCGGGTGACGATGTGCCGAGCGACTGCTGGACGACGGCCCGGACGCTTCCCACGACGTCCGCCGACTCCTTCGGCAGCTGCTCGTCGAGGTAGGCGAGCGCGAGGTGGCGCAGATGCGAGTTGCCGGCCCCGAGTGACCGGTTGGCCAGGCTCAGGGGAACGCGCAGCAGCGCCGCGGGGCGGTCGGCCTTGACGGGTACTTCGAAGAAGTCCTCGTACACGGACAGCGGGGCGAGCAGAGGGTGGGGGAGTTCCACGGAGCCCAGGCCGTACGGGCCGACCAGATATGCGATGGCGCGGTGTATGAAGCCGAGGGAGAGGTCGATGCCCTGCGGTGGTGCCACGACCCCCTCGCGCACGCCGTAGCGCAGCGCGGCCATGCCCGGAGTGCCGTACGGATCGGGTTCGAGGCTGAGGGTCACCGAGCGGGCGTGGACGAAGAGGTAGCGGGTCGTGCATTCCAGGGCGTCGCCGAGGGTGTCGGAGTTCTGGATGGCGAGCGCCAGGGCGCCCAGCATGCCCAGGTCCTGCCGGGCGGCGATGCGCAGCCCGAGGTCGGCGCAGCGCAGGTCCGCGGCGGCGAGTTCGAGCACCGTCGCCATCGCCTCCTCCGGCACCAGGAGGTCGTCCACGTCGAGCGCGGCCGGCGGGCAACCGGCCTGCCGGGCGTACGAGTCGGCGTCACCGCCGAGCTCCGCCACCGTGGCGCGGAAGCCGCGCAGCCCCGCCGATCTGATCACGGACATGTCGTCCAGGGTCAAAGATCTGTCGTCCCAGGTCAATTCCTGAGGGCTGTGCTTCCCGACACTGGAAGACATGACGCACACCGCAGACTCCAGCACCGCCGGCTCCGGCGCCCCGGCCGAGCACATCGACGTGGTGATCGTGGGCGCCGGCCTGTCCGGTGTCGGCGCCGCGTACCGGCTCCAGAGCGAGTGCCCGGAACGCTCGTACGCGATCCTCGAGGCGCGGCAGTCCATGGGCGGGACCTGGGACCTGTTCCGCTACCCGGGCGTGCGCTCGGACTCCGACATGTTCACGCTGGGCTACCCGTTCAAGCCCTGGCGCGACCGCAAGGTGCTCGCCGACGGCGGGTCCATCCTGAGCTACATCGAGGAGACGGCAGCCGAGTTCGGCATCGACCGCCGGATCCGCTACGGCACCAAGGTGCTCGCCGCCGACTGGTCCACAAAGGCGGCGCGCTGGACCGTGACGCTGGAGCGCACCGACGGGGACGGCCACCGCACGCTGTCCACCCTCACCTGCGATTTCCTCTACTCCTGCGCGGGCTACTACGACTACGACAAGGGACACACCCCCGAGTTCGAGGGCGCCGACTCCTTCTCCGGCACGGTCGTGCACCCGCAGTTCTGGCCCGAGGACCTGGACTACGCGGGCAAGCGCGTCGTCGTCATCGGCAGCGGCGCCACCGCCGTCACACTGGTCCCCGCGATGGCGCGGAGCGCCGCCCACGTCACCATGCTCCAGCGCTCCCCGACCTGGATCAGCTCGCTGCCCTCACGCGACAGACTCGCCGACGGCATCCGTGCCGCCCTGCCCTCGGGAGCGGCCCACCGGGTGGTGCGTACCAAGAACATCCTGTTCGCCATCGGCGTCTACCAGTTCTGCCGGCGCAGCCCGAAGACGGCCCGGCGCGTCCTGACCGGGCTCAACAAGCGCATCGTCAAGGACGACCGGCTGGTCGACGAGCACCTCACACCGTCGTACGACCCGTGGGACCAGCGGCTGTGCGCGGTGCCCGACGCGGACCTGTTCAAGGTCCTCAGGTCGGGCGACGCCGACATCGTCACCGACCACATCGACCGCTTCGTCCCCGAGGGCATCCGCCTGAAGTCGGGGCGCGTCGTGGAGGCCGACATCATCGTGTCCGCGACCGGGCTCAAGCTCCTCGCCTTCGGCGGCATCGCGCCGCGCGTCGACGGTGAACCCGTCCCCCTGAACCGCCAGTTCGTGTGGCGCGGCGCGATGATGACCGGCGTCCCCAACTTCGCGGTGTGCATCGGCTACACCAACGCCTCCTGGACACTGCGCGCCGACCTCACGTCCCGGCTCGTGTGCAAGGTGCTCAACCATATGCGCCACCACGACTACGCGGCGGTGGAGCCGAGGCCGACAGGCGCCCTGAACGAGCGCCCGCTGCTCGACCTCGCCTCCGGATACGTGAAGCGCTCCATCGACGCGTTCCCCCGGCAGGGCGACCGCGGCCCGTGGAAGGTCCGGCAGAACTACGTGCTCGACGCCGCGTCGACCCTGCGCACCAACCTGCACCGGACGCTGGCCCCCACCCCGGCGTCCACGGTCCGCGCGGCCCGCAGCCGTATCGGCAGGGAGCCGGCCGAGGTGGCGGCGCCGGCGGGGTGACGCGTCGCCGGTCTCGCGTGCCGACCCCTGTACGGCACGGTGACGTGCTCCGCCGCCCCCGTGTGGGCTCCCGCTCGGACTACCCCTCGTCGACGAGCGAGTCGAGGATGGCGCGGACGGTCTCCTCGGTGATGTCCGGGTGGAGGAAGGCGAGGCGGGCGACCGTCTCGCCCTCCCAGACGCTCGGGGTGACGAAGGCGGTCCCCGAGGCGAGCAGCCGCTTGGACCAGGCGTAGTAGTCCTCCGGCTCCCAGCCGGTGCGACGCACGAGGACCACCGTCAACTCGGGCTCGCGCAGCAGCTCCAGACCCTCGGTCCGCTCGACGAGGCGGGCGGTGCGCCGGGCGATGTCGGCGCCCCGGGCGACGGCGTCGCGGTAGGCGTCGGTGCCGTGCACGGCCAGCGAGAACCACAGCGGCAGACCGCGGGGGCGGCGCGTGAGGTGGTACGCGTAGTCGCTCGGGTTCCACTCGGTCTCGTCGTCGGCGCCGTCCGCCCCGTGGATGGCGTCGAGATACGAGGCGTCCTGGGTGTGGACAGCGCGGGCCGACTTCGGGTCGCGGTAGAGCAGCGCGCCGCAGTCGAAGGGCGCGAACATCCACTTGTGCGGGTCGACGACGAGCGAGTCGGCGTGCTCGATGCCGCGCAGCCGCTCGCGCAGCTCCGGTACGAACAGCGCCGCGCCGCCGTACGCGGCGTCGATGTGCAGCCACAGGTCATGGGCGCGGGTCTGCTCGGCGACCCCCTCGAGGTCGTCGATGATGCCGGCGTTGGTGGTGCCGGCGGTCGCCACGGCGGCGACGACGGGTGCGCCCCCGTCCCGCTCGGCGGCGTCCAGGGCGGCGCGCAGGGCTTCGCCCGTGAGGCGGTGGTCGGAGGTGGGCACGACGAGGGGCTCGACGCCGAGGATGCGCAGCGTGTTGCCGACCGAGGAGTGGACCTGGTCGCTGACCGCGATGCGGACGGGAGCGCGCTCGTCCAGGCCGCGGCGGTGGCGGCCGGTGTCCCGGGCGACGACGAGGGCGGAGAGGTTGCCGGCGGAGCCGCCGCTGACGAAGCAGCCACCGGCGGCTGCGGGCAGCCCGGCCAGGTCGGCGAACAGCCGCAGCACCTGGTTCTCCGCCGCGACCGCGCCGGACGCCTCCAGCCAGGAGACGCCGTGCAGGGAGGACGCCGAGAGCACCATGTCGAACAGTGCTGCGGCCTTCGTGGGGGCGCCGGGTATGAACGCGAGGAAGGCCGGGTGGTCGCACGAGACGACCGTGGGCTCGAGGGAGTCGGTGTAGGTGCGCAGCACGTCGGCGGGGGACTGCGGGGCGCGTCCGATCGCGTCCTTGAGCGCCAGGGTGAGTTCCTGATGGTCGCCGAGGCGGCCGAGCGGCGGCGGGTCGAGCCGGAGTCGGTGCACCAGGTGGTCCATGACCTGCTGCGTGAGGTCCTCGTCGTAAGAGTGCACGGGGCGTCTCTCCTGTCGCGCGCTGCGGAATTGCCTTTTGGGTCTCACCTGGACCCATTTCGGAGCGTAGGCGTCGCCACGGGCGCGCGTCAATCGACGGGCGCGCGGAGCAGGGGTGCCGGGCCCGTCCGTGTGGGGCGCGGGGCGCGCCCGGGGTCAGTCCTGTGCGGCGAACTGGTCGAGCAACGCCAGGAATTGACGGTGCGAGTCGTTCAGGTGATCCCGCATCCGCGCCTCGGCCGCGTCGCCGTCGCCGGACAGTACGGCGAGCGCGACGGCCTCGTGTTCCTCCCGGAACGCGGAGCCGAAGTCCCGCTCCGCCGGATACACCCGGCTCCAGTCGGAGCCGAGCCACAGGGCGTTGCCGCCCACGAACATCTCGGCGCGGGCCCGCGTCACCGCCTCCGCGAGCACCTCGTTGCCGCCGGCGGTCGCGATACCGAGGTGGAACGCGGTGTCGCAGCGGTGGTACTCGCCGAGGTCGGCGACGTCGGTGTCGAGCATCGCCAGCAGTTCGCGGCGGGCCGCGCCCGCCCCGCGCTCGGCGGCCAGGCGCGCCGCGTACGGTTCGATCGCGAGCCGGTACTCCATGTAGTCGCGCAGCGAGGCCCGGATCGTCGCGGTGATCGCGGCCCGTGAACCGTCCCCGCCGGGCCGGGTGGGTGCCACGCGGGTGCCGCCGTTGCGCCCCAATGTGGTGGTGACCAGGCCTTCGTCGGCCAGCTCACGCACTGCCTGCCGCACGGTGTTGCGCCCCACCCCGAAGGCCGCGGACAGCTCCCGCTCGGTGGGCAGCCGGTCGCCCGGTCCGAAACCGCCGAGCGCGATGCGCTGCCGGAGCGTCTCGGCCACCACGGCGTGCGACGCCGCCTGGCGCGTCCCGGTCGTCCATGCGTCACGACTCTCGCTGTTGCTCACGGGCCCTCTCCCAGCTCGCGGGTCACGCGCGTCCCGTCATGCCCCGGATGGCCATGATATTGGACTTCACGCGAACCCTATTGACAGCCCCTGGTGAGCGCCTTAGCGTCGCCCCCACGTTTTTGGGTCCATTGCGAACCCAATCGTTGGCCGTGAAGGAGTACGCACATGAGCACAGTCGCAGGTGGCGCCACGGGCCCGGGAGCACGGCGCCGATCCGGGCCGTGGAAGGTCGCCGGGGCCTCGATGATCGGCACCAGCGTCGAGTGGTACGACTTCGGCATCTACGCCACCGCCGCCGCGCTCGTCTTCCCGGAGTTGTTCTTCCCCGAGGTGAACCGGGCACTCGGCACGCTCATGTCGTTCGCGACGCTCTTCGTGGGCTCTCTCGGGCGTCCGCTCGGCGCGATCGTGTTCGGGCACATCGGCGACCGCTACGGCCGTAAGCGCGCCCTGATCTGGTCCATGACCCTCATGGGCGGCGCCACCTTCTGTATCGGCCTGCTCCCGGGCTATGCCTCCATCGGCGTCGCCGCGCCGCTCCTGCTCGTCCTCATCCGTATGGTCCAGTCGCTCGCGGTCGGCGGCGAGTGGGGCGGCGCCGTGCTGTTCGCCGTCGAACACGCCCCGCCCCGACGCCGGGCGTTCTTCGGCTCCTTCCCCCAAGTCGGCGACGGCGTGGGCTACTTCATGTCGACCGGTGCCTTCGCCCTGGCGGCACTGGCGGGACACCACGCACTCGTCGGCTGGGCCTGGCGCCTGCCCTTCCTGCTGTCCGCCGTCCTGGTCCTGGTCGGCCTCGTGATCCGCGGGTCCATCGAGGAGTCGCCCGAGTTCGAGGCGGCGCGCCGGGCCGAGGCCGCCGAGGAGAAGCAGGCGGCGCCGCTCGTCGCCGTCGTCCGCGACGCGTGGCGAACCTGGCTGCTCGCCTCCGGTGCCTTCCTCGTCACCGTCGGCGGCTACTACGTGGTCGTCACCTTCATGTCGACCTACGCCGTCACCGAACTCGGCTTCACCGACTCGCAGGTGGCGGGGGCCGGCACGGCCGCCTCCGTCGTCGTCATCGTGTGCACCCCCCTCGCCGCCCTGGCCGCCGACCGCCTGGGGCTGCGCCGCGTGACGCTGGCCGGCATCCTGCTGCACCTCGTCGTGGCCTTCCCGATGTTCTGGCTCGCCGACACCCGTTCCGTACCCGGACTCTGGCTCGCGATGTGCCTGCCGATGCTCGCCAGCACCGTCGCGTACGCCTCGATCGGCACCCTCATATCCGGCTGGTTCGCTCCTCGGGCGCGCTACACGGGTCTGTCCATGAGCTACCAGACGGCGGGCCTCATCGGCACGCTGGCCCCGGCGGCGGCCACCTGGCTGTTCAGCGCCGCCGGGAACTCATGGACTCCGGTCGCCCTTGCCTTCGCCGTGATGGCGCTGGTCAGCGCGGGCTGCCTCGCCGCGTTCCGGCAGACGCCCGTCACGGAGTCGAAGGCCGTGGACATCGATGAGCGGGAGGCGGTGCCTCCGGCCGCCGCGCCTGTCGAGTAGCGGAAGCGCCCGCCGCCCAGAACGGTCCGCCCCGGCGCCTTCGGCGAGGGCGGCCGGGTTCCTGCTCGGGCGGGAGCGGTGGGAGTAGCAGGATCGGCGGGATCGGATGCGTCGGGGCGAGTGCCCCGGCGCACTTTGTCGTTCAGCCCTCGCCGCAGACCTGCGTCGCCGCGTCGGAGAAGTAGCGCAGAGCCGAGTCGCGGGTGCCGGCCACGTGCTGTCGGGCCAGTTCCTCCGCGCGGGCCGCGTCACGGTCGTGGATCGCCTCGTACAGACGCTCGTGCTCCCCGCACATCGGATCGCCGTCATTGAGATCGGAGGTCAGGCGGAAGAGCCGGCGCAGCCGCGCGTCGAGGGGCGCCATCAGTTCCTGGAGGAGCGGATTGCCCGACGCCTCGACGATCTGCTGGTGGAAGTCCGCGTTGTGGGCCACGGCCTGGCGCAGCCGCCCCGCGTCGGAGGACTTGCGGCTGCGCGCCAACAGGCGTTCCATCGTGCGCAGTTGGACGGTCGTGGCATGGCGCGCGGCGAGTCCCGCCGCCAGGCCTTCGAGGTTCTCACGGACGTCGAAGAGGTACGTCGCGTCCTGCGCGCCGAAGTCGGTGACCACGGAGCCGCGCCTGGCCTGCACGGTCAGGAACCCCTCCTGCTCGAGCCGCTGCATGGCTTCCCTCAAGGGGATGCGGGAGACACCCAGCTGGTCCGCCAGTTCGCGTTCCACCAGTCGCATGCCCGCCGGGAACGTCCCCTCGATGATCCGCTCGCGGAGTTCCACGTAGACCCGTTCTCTCAGGGACTGGTGGGTCTCACCGATCGTGGGGCGGCGGTCAGCGCGGGTGGTCATCGAGTCCTCTTCGGTGGCGAGCGGGCGCGGCCGTGGCCGCACCCGGGGGTGCTCCTGATCATCGCAGACCGCGGAAACAAGATCCCACAGACCATTGCCTGGTATTTGGTATACCAGCTAGCTTGTCGTTGCCCGCCGCTCACCAGCAGCGTTCCGCCGGATGCGTGACCGGTTGGTCAGTCGTGCCGGGCACCGAACGAAACAGTTGGAGGAAGTCGTGTCGCATCCCGCCGACACCCCGTCTATCCCGCTCGCCCCCGAGGTCCTCAGGAACGCCACGCTGCCCGATGGCCGACGTGCCGACATCCACCTCGCGGACGGCCGGGTCACGGCTTTGGTCGACCAGCCCGACAAGGCCGACCGGCTCGACACCGGCCGGGGGCTCGACAGCGGCCGAAGGCCCACAGCCGGTCCCGGCAGCATCGACCTCGGAGGCGCTCTCGTCCTGCCCGCGCTCGTCGACGGGCACGCTCACCTGGACAAGACGCTGCTCGGTGCGCCCTGGCAGCCACACCCCACCTCGGCCACTCTGCGCGAACACATAGCGAACGAACGGGCCCTGCGCGCCGTCGCGGGCGTACCGGTGGCCGACCGGGCCACGGCCCTGGCACACCGCATGGTGTCCCTCGGCACCGGTCATGTGCGGTCGCACGTCGACATCGACCCGGACGTGCGCCTGGACGGCCTGCACGCGCTGGTCGAGGTGCGGGAGAAGTTCCGCGACCGGCTGGGCATCCAGATCGTCGCGTTCCCGCAGAGCGGCGTCGTCACCGCGCCCGGTGTCGCCGATCTCCTGGACGCGGCACTCTCGGAGGGCGCCGACCTGATCGGCGGCCTCGATCCGGCGGGCTTCGACGAAGACGTGGACGGCCAGCTCGACATCGTCTTCGGGCTGGCCGAGCGCCACGGCGCGGGCATCGACATCCACCTGCACGACGGAGGCGTGACCGGCACCCGGCAGCTGCGGCACATCGCGCAGCGCACGGCGGCGCTCGGCCTCGGCGGCACCGTCACCGTCAGCCACGCCTACGCCCTCGGGGAGGTCGACGCCACGGAACTCGACCGCACCGCCACCGCCCTGGCCTCGGCCGGGGTGGCGATCATGACCAACGGTCCCCGCCACTCCATGCCGCCCGTGCTGCGCCTGCGCGACCACGGCGTCCGTGTGTTCGCCGGCTCGGACAACATCCGTGACACCTGGTGGCCCTACGGCACCGCCGACATGCTCGAACGCGCCACCGTCATCGGCCTCCAGGGTGACCTGATGACCGACCCTGAACTACGCCACGCGGCCTCGATGATCACCGACGAGGCTGCCGCGGCGCTCGGCCTCACCGGCTACGGTCTCGCCCCCGGCTGCCGGGCGGACCTCGTCGTGATCGCGGCGCGCGGTGTACCGGAAGCGGTCGCGGCCCACCCGCGACGCCTCCTGGTCCTGCACGGCGGACGGGTCGTGGGACCCGCGCCCGAGACCGACTTCCCGGAATTCCCCGCCCTTTCCGTAACGGGCGGCGACGCCCCTGCCCCACAGGGGGAGCGATGAGCATCCAGCAGTCCAGAGCCGAGTCCACCGTCAAAGTCGCCGACAGACCTGAACAACCGGGCGAGGCCGGGCAGGACACCGGCGGCGGTCTCTCCTCCGGACAGATCGGCACCTTCGACCTCGTCTTCTTCGTCGTGGCAGCCGCCGCGCCGCTCACCGTGCTCGCCGGCGTGGCGCCCATCGCCATCGCCATCGGCGGCCCCGGCGCCCCGCTCGGCTACCTGATCTCAGGAGCACTGCTCGTCCTCTTCGCCGCGGGCTTCACGGCCATGAGCCTGTACGTCCGCAACGCCGGCGCCTTCTACGCCTACGTGGCCCGCGGCCTCGGCCGCACCCTCGGCGTCGGAATCGCCTACGTCGCCGTCGTGTCGTACAACCTCATCACGCCCGGAGTCGCGGCGGCCTTCGGCTACTTCGCGGCCGGGTCGGTGCACGACGCCACCGGAGCCGACATCCCCTGGTGGGTGCTCTCCGGTGTCTGCGTCCTCGCCGTCGGCGTGCTCGGCTGGCTGCGCGTCACCCTCAGCGCCAAGGTGCTCGGCGTCGCGCTGATCCTCGAAGTGCTGACCCTGCTCATCATGGACGGCGGCATTCTCGGCCACCGGGGCACGGCAGCGCTCGACGCGCACTCCTTCGACCCGAGCACGCTCGCCACCGGCGGGATCGCGGGCATGTTCGTCATCGTGATCGGCGCCTTCACCGGCTTCGAGGCCACCGCCATCTACGCGGAGGAGGCACGCGAACCGAGCCGCACCGTCCCGCGCGCCACCTTCATCGCCATCGGGTTCCTCGCCCTGTTCTATTCCGTCGGCGCGTGGCTCATCATGGGCGCGTTCGGCACGGACAAGGCGGTGGCCATGGCTCGCGCCGCGGCCGGCCCCGAACTCACCTTCAAGGCGGGCGAGTTGTACGTGGGTGCCTGGCTGGCCGACACCATGCACGCCCTTGTCATCGTCAGCGCCTTCGCCGCCACCCTCGCCTTCCACAACGCCGCCGCGCGCTACCTCTACGCCCTCGGACGCGAAGGACTCCTGCCGCGACGACTGGGCGTCGTCTCCGCCCGGCACGGCTCTCCGGGCACCGCCGTGAGCGCGCAGACCGTCTTCAACCTCTTGGTGATCGTCGTCGGCGCGGTGCTGGCCGCCGACCCGTTCTCCCAGGTCCTGATCTGGACCAACAGCATCGCCGTCCTCGGCATCATGCTCATGCAGGCCCTGGCGGCCCTCGCCGTATGGGCCTTCTTCCGCCGGGACCGGCGGGGCATGTCGGCCGCCCGGGTGGTCTGGTCCCCGCTGATCGCGTTCGCCGGTCTCGCGCTCCTCACCGTCTTGGCGGTCCTCCACTTCGACCTTCTGACGGGCGCGTCGGGGACGGTGAACACCGTCCTCCTGGCACCCCTGCCCGTGGTCCTCGCGGCAGGCATCTGCATCGCCCTGCGCATCCGGAGCCGGGACCCGCAGCGCTACGCCCGGCTGACCAACATCGACGTCGAGAGGGACTGAGCCCCGGCTCCCGGCGGCGAGGTGCGCGGACGGTGCGGCCGCCCGCGCACCTCGTCCGTCGGGCGATGAGTCCCGGGGGCGTGCTCGGTCTATGTATGGACGAAGGCCGGAAGTCACCGCGGCTCATGTCGGAACACCTGGGAGTAGTGATGGGCACCGTAGTGATGCACAACGTCGTTTCCGTGGACGGCTTCATCGCCGACCCGGAGGATCAGGTCGGCCCACTTTTCGCCTGGTACGCGAACGGCGACGTCGAGATCGGCGTGAACGACAGGGTGTCGGTGTCCGAGGTCTCGGCGGAGTACGTCCGGCCGATGTGGGCGGGCATCGGGGCGATGGTCATCGGACGGCACCTGTTCGACATCACCAACGGCTGGGAGGGAGCGCCGCCGGCGGGGGAGCACGTGGTCGTCGTGTCCCACCGGCCGAAGCCCGAGGGCTGGCACCCCGAGGCGTCGTACCACTTCGTGGACGACGTGGCGCGGGCGGTCGCCAAGGCCAGGGAGCTCGCGGGGGACCGCACCGTCGCCGTGGCCGCCGGCGAGGTGGGCGGGCAGGCACTCGCCCTGGGGGTGGTGGACGAGGTGGCCATGGACGTCGTGCCCGTGGTCTTCGGCTCCGGCAAGCGGTACTTCGGCCCCGTCGACGCCCAGCTTCTCCTCGAGGACCCCCACGTGGTGATCCAGGGCGACCGCGTACTGCACCTCCGCTACAAGGTCCGCCGGTAGTTCGGGAGGTGAGCCCAGGGCTGCGGGATCAGTCAGGGTGAGCGTGAGCGCCTTCCCTGATGGACGTGCTCGACGCCGACGGCGAGTTCGGCGTCATGACATTCCTCTCGCGCCGTTCCCCGGTGCGGACGCCCGAGCGAGGAAGCGTTGCCGGTCGACGATCGCCCGGTCGATCTCGCCCGTCGCGACCAGCTCGCCCGTGCTGTCGACGGCCCGTACGTGGAAGGTGAGCCGCCGGCCTTCCGCATCTGCGGGCGGTTCCGCGAGGACGTCGACCCAGGCACCCACCCGTGTGGCACGCAGGTGCCTGACGCGCACACCGGTTCCGACCGTCGTGCGGCCCGGCGTCGTGAAGGGCGCGGCGGCCCGCACGGTGGCCGCCTCCATCCACGCGATCAGCCACGGGGTGGCGAGAACGGGCAGGTCACCGCTTCCCACCGCCATCGCGGTATGGGCGTCGCACACCTCATGGCGCATCACACCACGCTAGCCCCGGGCAGCAGCCCCGCGCGCGTCGGACGTCGGTCGTCAGCGCTGGTGATGGAGGTGTTCCAGCAGGAGGTAGGCACGTTGCTCGGCGGCGGCGAGCTCGGCGGGATCGATCCCCGCCGGCCACAGTTCTCCCGCGGCGGCGTTGTCGGCATCACGCAGCTCGACCACCGCGAGCACCAGTTGGACCTGGACCTCCGGGGGTGGGGGTCCCGATTCTGCGGCCAGTGACCGTTCCGCGTGATCGGATGCCTGGGTGCAGGCGGTCAGCGCGCGCTCGACGCGCAGCGCGGCATGGTCGTGGACGATCAGAAGCGCGCAGCCGAGCCCGACGACGATGCCGAGCACGCTTCCCAGCACGCGGTAGGCGACGAGTTCCCCGGCAGGAGTGGGCGCGGCCAGGTCAGACATCAGGAGGGCCAGCGGCGTGAGGAAGACGACGCCGAGGCCGTAGTTGCGCGGGACGAAGTACTCGAGGAGGAATTCGAGGAGCACGATCACGCAGGCCAGCGCCACCGGCTCCGGGTCCGTGGCCAGCACGCCCAGGGCGATGAGCAGGCCGATGATCGTGCCGAGAGTGCGCTGGACGGCTCGCTGCGCCGTGGTGCGCAGATTGATGGAGTGCAGGACGGCGGCGGCGGAGATCGACGCCCAGTAGCTGTGCTCGAGCCCCAGAGCCACGGCCAGCCCGCCCGCGATCCCCGTGCCCAGGACCATCCGTGCCGCGGGCACGGCGAGGACGGCGCGGTGTTCGGGGCCGCCGGCGCGTCGCCCCATGAGGAGTTCGGTGGCGCGCCAGGCGACGGGTTGGCCCGGTCCGGTGGCGGGGGCCATGGACGTGATGGGCGGGTCCTCGCCGCCCTGCGCCGCCGGAGACGGGAAGGGCAGCTCGGGCAGAAGTGCCGGCGTGCGCCGGCGCCGCTCGGTGAGGACGCGAGCCTGCCGCAGCAGCTGCTCCGCCGTCGCGGCGGGGTCGGCAGGCGGCCGGCGCGCCGAGTCGATCAGCAGTGACCAGGACAGGTCGGTGAGGTGCACGAAGACTCCGCCCCGGCCTGCCTGGTGCGCGCGCGTCGGAGGCACGAGGCCGAGGGAGTGGTACGCCTGGAGCACCGCGACGGTCGTGCGGTGCCGCGCCTGCCGTGCGTCTCCACCCGGTCCTCCGGGCCCGGTCAGCAGTCCCGCGAGCTCACGCAGGGCCCTGGCGACGGCGAATCTCTGCGGCCGGTCCGGGTGCACGAGCCAGCCGAACACCGCGAGTGTCCACGCGACCGCGGCTCCGGCCGCGGCGAGCCCGGTGTGCGGGAGAATGTCGGCGGTGGTGGGCGAGCCGTTGGCCGCCACCGCGAAGGAGAACAACAGCAGCACCGCGCCGAGCCCGCCCAACCGGGTCGCGTCGCACGCCAGCTTCGCGAGACCGGCGACCAGGGCCGTCGCCGTGACCACGACCGCGGCGCCCCAGCCCCCGGCTTCCGGGCGGACCCAGGCGGCGAGTGCGGACCCGCAGCCCACGCACGCCGTCATGGCCACCGCCACCAGCGCGAGAACGCGAGCACGGCGCGGGTACGGCAGGTTGCGTCCGAACGTCGTCGTGAAGGCGCCCAGCATGGCGTACACGGAGAGGTCGGGACGACCCGCGATCGCCACCGGCAGTGCCACCAGCGCCATCGCCAAGGCGCCGCGTACGGCGAAGAGAAGTGCCCCGTCCGCCCGCTGGAGCGCCAGGGAGCCGCGCGGGGAGAGCAGGCGCACCGCGCTGACCACGGCAGGCCGCCAACCGTGCCTGGTCACGGTGGGGAGTGGACGGCGGGAAGGAGACATGTCCGGTATATACCACCGGCTTCGAGTGTGGTTTCTGATCTGCACGCGGCTGAGCCGAGCCGAGTCGAGCCGGGGCGTGCCGGGCTGCTGCGGCCGAGTCGAGCCACATCGAGCTGCATCCAGTCTCTGTCCCCGCAGCGGGCGTCGCCAGGCTGGCCGGTGGCGGGAGGACTAGTGTGCTGATCCATGAGCAGATGGCTGCCCCTGTCCGCGGTTCCCCGGCTCGGTGGCTCGGTGGTTGCCGGTGCCGTGGTCGGGGCGATCGTCGCGGTGACGAACAACGCTGCGCTGGGTGTTCTCTCCGGAATCGCCGCGACCGAACTGGTCTTCGTACTGGCGGGCTGGGCGGTGCTGTGGCCGATGGATGCCAGAGCCACCCGCGCCAATGTCCGACGTGAGGACTTCCAGCCCGTCACCGACGAGCTCGTGATCGTCGGCGTCGCTCTGTGCGGCCTGGTCGCCACCGTCCTGCTGCTCCTGCTCGGCAAATCCGAAAGCGGCCACGCCGCGGCGGCCGTCGCGCTGGGCGGCGTGTTCATGGCGTGGGCGGCGCTCCACCTCATGTACGCCACGCGCTACGCGTACCTGTACTACACGGCCTCCGGCGGGATCGACTTCAACAACGACGACCCGCCCGCGTACCGCGACTTCCTCTACTTCAGCTACAACCTCGGCATGACCTATCAGGTGTCCGACACCAACGTCTCGACCTCGACGATCCGTTCGGTGGTGCTGCGGCACTCACTGCTGTCCTACGTGTTCGGCACCAGCATCCTCGCCACGACCATCAACCTCGTCACAGGAATCGTCACCGGCTGACATCGGCCGTGGAGCCGTGGAGCCGTGGAGCCGTGTGGCCGTGGAGCCGTGTGGCCGGTGTGACCGCGGATCGGCGGTGGCAGGGACGGCAGGGTCAGCAGCCGGGCCCGGCGCGCCGCGCGCGCCGCGGCGGGCCCTGATCGCGGAACGTCCGCGCCGACAGGGCACGTCCCCGCCGACAGGACGCCCGGGCCGGGCAGGGGGACACTGAGAAGGGCGGGGCGTCGCGCAGCCTCTATTCGGCGTTGCCTTCGGCGCGGATTTCGATCGTTCGCCGCGTCACCGCGGCGGTCTTCGGGAGGCGCAGCGTCAGAACGCCGTCCGCCATATCGGCCTGGATACGATCGATGTCGACATCGCCGGGAACACGGACTCCGTAGGAAAAGGTCCCTGACCGGCGGCGCAGAGCATTTCCGTCCGCTGATTCCTCGACGGAACCGGAGATGTGCAGTTCCCTGCCGTCCACTTCCACGTTCACGCGCTCACGACGGACACCGGGCAGTTCCGCGCGCACCACGTACGCGACCCCCGAGTCGGCTTCCTCCACCACGGGCATCCAGTGCTGCGAAGGGCCTGCGGGCTGCGAAGAGCGCTCCAGGAGACGGCTCACCTCGCCCCACAGGTGCTGGAGCTCCGAAGCCGGATCGGCCCCGGCCCACCAGGCAGTTCGGGCCTGATGCGACCGCGTGACGTCTGCGCGTTCATCCATGATTGCTCTCCGACTCCGTCGACTCTCGCGGCGCTCACCCGCCGGATTCCCTGACGACAGCCTGCGTCCCGGGCCTCCCGCCCGCAAATACGCCCACGCCATTGGGTCGCATTCCCTTGACCGACTGGAATCGGCGCTCAGGGGCGCCGATTCCAGCTGCTGTTGCGGCCCAGCTGACATCGCGCTTGAGTTGAACCAATCTCTATCGGTATCAGGAGCTGGCATGTCGATGTCCTTCGGTTCAGGGTTCGGCTCGTCCGATCCCTTCAGCGACTTGTTCAACCGGTTCTTCGGAATGTCACCCGCTTCCTCACCGCCGGCGGTCCAACGCGTGCCGATCGGAAGGCTGTTGACGGATTCGTCGCAGGAACTCCTCGGTCTCGCCGCTCGGAAAGCGATCGAGGACGGCACCTCCGATCTCGACACCGAGCACCTGCTCTGGGCGACCACGAAGATCGAACCGACCCGGAAACTGCTCTCCCAGATCGGAGTGGACCCCGACGGGCTGTCGAAGGAGGTCGCCGCGGTCCTGCCGCAGGAGTCGGGCCAGCCGTCGGCCGAGCCCGGACTCACCCCGGCGGCCAAGCGCACGCTCCAGGCCGCCTACTCGCACTCGCAGGCTGCCGGGGCCTCGTACATAGGCCCCGAGCACATCCTCGCGGCGCTCCTGAGCGACTCCGACAGCGGCGCCGCCCGACTGCTGCGCGCGCAGGGCTTCAGCCCGGACCGACTGGAGAGCCTCGCCGACCAGACGTCCCGCTCGGAGGGAGCCGCGGAGGCCAAGAAGCCGGCGACGACCCTCGACGAGTACGGCCGGGACCTGACGGAGGACGCGAAGGCCGGGATGCTCGACCCGGTCGTGGGGCGGGCGGACGAGATCGAGCAGACCGTCGAGATCCTCTCGCGGCGCTCCAAGAACAACCCCGTACTCATCGGAGAGCCCGGCGTCGGAAAGACCGCCATCGTGGAGGGTCTGGCCCAGCGCATCGTGGCGGGCGAAGTCCCGGAAACCCTCAAGGACAAGCGAGTTGTCTCCCTCGACCTCTCCGGCATGGTGGCCGGCGCGCAGTACCGCGGCCAGTTCGAGGAGCGCCTGAAGAAGGTCATCGAGGACGTCCAGGACGCCGGCGGCAGCATCATCCTGTTCATCGACGAGCTGCACACCGTCGTGGGCGCGGGAGCGACCGGTGAGGGAGCCATGGACGCGGGCAACATGCTGAAGCCCGCCCTCGCGCGTGGTGAGCTGCAGCTCGTGGGCGCGACGACCATCGACGAGTACCGCAAGCACATCGAGAAGGACGCGGCGCTGGAGCGCCGCTTCCAGCCGGTACTGATTCCGGAGCCGACCGTCGAGCAGACCGTGCAGATCCTGGAGGGGCTGCGCGACGCCTACGAGGCCCACCACCAGGTCCGCTTCGCCGACGGCGCCCTGGCTGCGGCCGCCGAGCTCTCCGACCGCTACATCAGCGACCGGTTCCTGCCGGACAAGGCCATCGACCTGATGGACCAGGCAGGCGCGCGCGTGCGGCTGCGCAGCGCCGGGCGCTCCACCGAGGTCGTCAGCCGCGAGGACCGCATCGCCAAGCTGCGGCGCGAGCAGCAGGAGGCCGTGGCCGGTGAGGACTTCGAGAAGGCGTCGGAGTTCAAGCGGCAGATCGCCGAACTGGAGGGCGAACTCGCGGGCATCGAGGAGCGGCGCGAGGGCGTCGTCTCGGTCACCGAGGCGGACATCGCCGACGTCGTCTCCCGCCGCACCGGCATCCCCGTCTCCCAGCTCACCGCGAGCGAGAAGGAGAAGCTCCTCAACCTCGAGGCGGAGATGCACTCGAGGATCGTCGGCCAGAACGAGGCGGTCACCGCGGTCTCCGAGGCCGTGCGGCGCAACCGCGCGGGCATGGGCGACCCCAACCGCCCCGTGGGTTCCTTCCTCTTCCTGGGCCCCACCGGTGTCGGTAAGACCGAACTCGCCAAGACCCTGGCCGAGTTGCTCTTCGGCGACGAGGATCACATGATCCGCTTCGACATGAGCGAGTTCCAGGAGAAGCACACCGTCGCCCGCCTCGTCGGCGCCCCTCCCGGATACGTCGGATACGAGGAGGCCGGCCAGCTCACCGAGAAGGTCCGCCGACAGCCGTACAGCGTCGTGCTGTTCGACGAGGTGGAGAAGGCACACCCCGACGTCTTCAACACCCTGCTCCAGATCCTCGACGACGGACGTCTCACCGACGGCCAGGGCCGCACGGTCGACTTCCGCCACTGCGTCATCATCATGACGTCGAACATCGGCGCCCACCGGATCCTCGCGCACCACGGCGACGTGTCCGAGATCAAGGGCGATCTGATGGAGGACCTGCAGGGCCGGTTCCTGCCCGAGTTCCTCAACCGCATCGACGACATCATCATCTTCCACGGCCTCACCGAGGACGACCTGTCGCAGATCGTGGACCACCTCCTGGACCAGAGCAAGCGCCGGGTGCTCGGCCAGGGCATGACCCTGGACGTCACCGAGGCGGCCAAGAAGCTTCTCGTCGCCCATGGCCACCAGCCGGAGTTCGGCGCGCGTCCGCTGCGGCGCACGATCCAGGCCGAACTCGACAACCGGATCGCGTCGATCCTGCTGAGCGGTGACGCGGAGCCCGGCGACACCATCGTCGCGGACGTGAAGAACGACACCATCCACTGCACCGTGCGCAAGGACGACGTCGCAAAGGACGCGAAGGCCGAAGGCGCCGCGGAGGAACCGCCCGCGGCCGAGGCGTGACGGACCCCCGACACCTGATCCGGTCGGGCGCGCCTGACGGCGTCTGAACCAAGGAGGACACATGGTCCATCACCACAAGTCCAACCGAGCCGTCGAGGGCAACCCCGACGACCGACGGGGCATGCCCCTGCGCCCCGACGTGGATGCACTCGAAAGGCGCACCCAGGAGGACCTGCGGGGCGTCGGACTGCGGGTGAAGAAGCCCGAGCGGCCCGCGAAGCAGTACGAGGCGATCCAGAACGAGGTCGACCGCGAGGTCGACAGCGGCGCGATGCCGAGCGGCAAGATGTCGCGGGCACAGCGGGACGCCTTCCCGCCGACCCGCTACGACAGGTGACCTTCCCGCACACCGGCCACGACGGGCGAAGGGAGCAGGAATGAGCGGGGAGCCCGAACCGATGAGCGCCGCCGAGCGCCGCGCACTCGAGCAGGAACTCGCCGACGTGACGGCCGAACGCAACGCGGACGCCGCCACGTTGCAGGACACCACCGAGGTGGGCGATCACGCCGACCAGGCCGACGAGTTGATCCGTTCCGACGAGGTGGACCGCCTCGACGCGCGCATCGACGAGATCAAGGTGCGCCTGCGGACGGCCGCCGACGCGGGCGCGCCCAGCACGGACGTGGTCGGCGTGGGCAGCACGGTCGAGCTGCGGTACGCGGACGGCTCGGTGGCGACCGTCCAGATCGGCGAGGGCGCGGCGGTCCTCGACCGGACACTGGTCACCGCCGACAGCCCGCTCGGCAGCGCCCTGCTGGGACACCGGGCCGGCGACAGCGTCAGCTACGACGCGCCCGACGGCCAGGCGACGGTCACGGTCGTGTCCCTCGGCGAGTAGCCGGACGCGTCCAGGGCCTGTCGTCCGGATCAGGCCGGACCAGACGGCGGGTGCCGGCACCCGCGAGCCCGGCATGATCCGGACGAAGGCCCTAGGGGACCGCGGGATCTCCCGGGAGGCGCTCCAGCGCGGCGGCCACCTCGGTGTGTCGGGCGACCTCCACCAGCGCGCGGGCCATGACCGAACCCGGCTCGCGGGCCGTGACCACCAGGCCGACCGGCACCGTCCGGGCGGGCTCCACGAGAGGCACCGCCCGCATGCCGTGCGGGACGCCGAAGACATGCAGCCACGCGTGCGGGACGACGCTCGCCCACCGGCCCGTCCTGACATGGGCGAACAGCGCGCCCACCGAGTCGGTCTCGACCCGGGGCGACGGCCGGGTCCCGGCCTCGGCGAACACCTCGTCCAGCACCCGGCGTCCCTGCATGGAGTCGGTCAGCAGACACAACGCCAGCCGAGACGCCTCCGCCCACGTCGCCGTCGTCCGATGCGCCAGGGCATCGGCGGCCGTGATCAGGAGCACGTACCGCTCCTCGTACAGCGGGACGGTGTGGAAGTGCTCCGCGAGGTCCTCGTGCAGATACGTGATCCCGGCGTCGATCTCGAAGTTCTGCAGCTGCCTCAGGATGTCCCGCGACTGGAGATCCGCTATCACCTCCACGGTCACCAGCGGGTGCTCCGCGCAGAACGGGCCGGTCAGCAGGGAGACGGCGCCGGACGCGGTCGGGACCGAGCCGATCCGGATCCGGCCGCTGAGCCCGGTGCGCAGCGCGCCGACCTCGTCCTTGAGCGCGTCGCGATCAGCCAGGATCCGCTGCGCCCACACCACGATGCGCTCACCCTCGGGCGTGAGGCCCTCGTACTTGCGGCCGCGCCGGACCAGCGGCACGTCCAGCTCCTCCTCCAGCTTGCGGATCGCCTCCGAGAGGGCGGGCTGGGAGACGTAACAGGCTTGGGCGGCGCGGGCGAAGTGGCGCTCCCGCGAGAGGGCCAGCAGGTATTCGAGTTGGCGAAACAGCACGCCACGGGTCTACCCGACGGCCCGGGGGAAAGCCAATCGGGCTCGCCCGCCGCCGGACGGGCCCCGGTCAGCCATCACGCCACGGGCACCTGTGCCAGCCGCTCGGCACCGGCGTAGACGTTCATCGAGGTGCCGCGCAGGAAACCGATCAGGGTCAGACCGCTCTCGGCGGCGAGGTCCACGGCGAGCGACGACGGCGCGGAGACCGCCGCCAGCATCGGGATTCCGGCCATCAGCGCCTTCTGCACCAGCTCGAACGAGGCCCGGCCGCTCACCATCAGGACGGTCTCGCGCAGCGGCAGCAGCCCCTCGCGCAGGGCGTGGCCGACGACCTTGTCGACGGCGTTGTGCCGGCCGACGTCCTCGCGCAGGCACAGCATCTCCCCATCGGCGCCGAACAAGGCGGCGGCGTGCAGGCCGCCCGTGCTGTCGAACACCTTCTGGGCCGCCCGCAGCCGGTCCGGCAGCGTCGTCACGAGCTCGGGACCGACGCGCAGCGGATCCTCGGAGACCGTCCACGCCGCCGAGGTGCGCACCGCGTCCAGGCTCGCCTTGCCGCACAGCCCGCACGAGGACGTCGTGTAGAAATTCCGCTCCAGGGAGGCGTCAGGGGCGGCCACGCCGGGGCCCAGCGCCACATCCACGACGTTGTACGTGTTGCCGCCGTCGGACGTGGCGCCCGCGCAGTAGCGGATCCCGGCCACATCGCCGGCGGAGTGCACCACGCCCTCGCTCACCAGGAACCCGGCCGCGAGATCGAAGTCGTCGCCCGGTGTCCGCATGGTCACCGTGAGCGGACGCCCGCCCACCCTGATCTCCATCGGCTCCTCGACGGCCATGGTGTCAGGCCGGTACGAGGACACCCCGTCCCGAACTCGCAGCACACGCCGGCGCGCGGTCACGCGTCCCATGATGGTGCTCCTCTCCTCGGAGCGGCGCTCCGATGTTGTCGACGATATGACGCATGGCGGACCTCGTCCTGCAGCCGTGCCCTCAGGGAAGACCCAGACGGCTGTGCCTCGCCGTGACGGCCAGGCACAGCAGGCCCACAGCCGCCATGCCCGCCAGGAGTTCCGGGTAGGCGGCGGTGCCGGTCCCCGCCGTGAGGGCCAGCAGGAGAGGTGTGAGGAAGCCGCTGCAGGTGGCGCCCTGATAGAGGACCGCCGTGGAGGGGTGGCTCTTCGACGGAACGAGCCGTTCGATCTCCCTCAGGCCCGCCGTCGGCGTGAGCCCGTATCCGGCGCCGAGCAGTGCAGCGGCGGCCGTCACCAGAGCCGCGGAGTTCCGGTGCGCGGCGAACGCGCCCACCGTCAGTCCGCCGATCACGACGGCCATGGCGGCCAGGGTGGCCCGCGCGCTGTGCGCATGGTCCAGCCGTGCGGCCAGGGGCTGGGCGACGATGCCCGTCGTGAACGTCAGCGCCGTCACGAGACCGCTGAACAGCGGCGCGTGACCGGGGACCCGGTCGGCCACCAGCGGCGGCAGCACGACGTACGCCACGGTCGCGGCGCCGAAGACCGCCGGGCTCGCGGGAAGCACGACCCACAGGAAGCGCCGGTTCCCGACGACCGCCCGGTGCAGTTCCACGGCGCGGGACGACACCGGGGCGGCCCCGGGCAGCGGCGCCGTCTCGGGTACGCGCCTGGTCGCGCCGAGCACGAGCAGCGCCAGCAGACAATGGACGAGGCCCGGCAGCACCATCGGGTGCGGCAGCCACTCGGCGAGCGCACCCGCCGTCGCCGCGCCGGCCGCGAAGCCGCCCCCGGCGGCGTACGTCGCGCGCCGGTCGCCGGCATCCGCGCGTCCGGCCCCGGCCGACAGTTCCCGAAGCCATGTGGTGCCCGCGGTCAGGACGACACCCGCCGCGAATCCGGTGACCGGCCGGCTCACATAGACGAGGTTCGGGCTCACCGGCGCGGCAGCCAGCAAGGCGCTCGCGACAGCGGACAGGGCCAGGGCGGGCCGGACAGTGAGGCACCGGCCCAGCCGGTCCGCAGCCGGGCCGCCGAGCAGCAGACCGGGCAGCAGCCCCAGCAGGTAGGTGGTGAACATCGCGGCGACCGGGACGGCGGGCCAGTGCTCCTGAGTCCGGTACACCACCGCGAGCGGGGTGAACTGGTTCGCGCCCCACCCGGCGGCGAACACCGCGGCCGCCGCCGGAAGCCAACCACGGGCGGCGCGAGATGCGGGCATGCGGCCAAGTACCTTTCTGAACACGGCGCTTCGGCCCGCCGTCACGACGGGCGCTCCGAGGACTCCGGCACTCCACGGACTTCTCCGGGAGTGCCGGGTGTCGGTCAGCTCGGAGTGACGACGGGCTCCAGACGCACCACAACTCCCTTGGAGGTGGGGCAGTTGCTGATGTCGGCGACGCTGTCCAGCGGGACCAGGACGTTCGTCTCGGGGTAGTAGGCCGCGGCGGATCCGCGGCTCGCCGGGTAGGCGACGACCTTGAAGTTCTCGGCGCGGCGCTCCCTGTCGTCGTGCCAGACGCTGACCAGGTCGACCATGTCGCCGTCCTCGATGCCGAGCATCTCGAGGTCGGCGGGGTTCACCATGACGACACGGCGGGCGTTGTGGATGCCGCGGTAACGGTCGTTGGGCGCGTACCAGACGGTGTTCCACTGGTCGTGCGAGCGCAGCGTCTGCAGCAGCAGGTGGCCCTCGGGCACGTGCGGCATCGTGAAGTCGTTCTGCGTGAACACGGCCTTGCCGCTGGGGGTGTTGAAGACGCCGCGGTTGGCCGGGTTGGGCAGGTTGAAGCCACCCGGGACGGCGACACGCTCGTTGAAGTCCTCGAAGCCCGGGACGACGCGGGAGATCCGGTCGCGGACGGTGCCGTAGTCGTCCACGAAGCCCTGCCACGGGATGCCGTACTTGTCGCCGATGGTCGCGAGGGCCATACGGCTGACGATGGCGACCTCGCTGAGCAGGTGCGGGGAGGCCGGCGGCAGCTTGCCGCGGGAGGCGTGCACGTCGCTCATCGAGTCCTCGACGGTGATGAACTGTTCGCCGCCGGCCTGGAAGTCCTTGTCGCTGCGGCCCAGGGTGGGCAGGATCAGCGCGGTCTCACCGCACACGGTGTGGGAACGGTTGAGCTTCGTCGAGACGTGGGCCGTCAGGCTGCAGTTGCGCATCGCCTGCTCGGTGATCTCGCTGTCGGGGGTGGCCCGTACAAAGTTGCCGGCCACGCCGAGGAAGAATTTGGCGCGCTTCTCGTACATCGCGCGGATGCCGTCGACGGCGTCCAGGCCGTGGTGGCTGGGCGGCGTGAAGCCGAACTCCTTGCCCAGGGAGTCCAGGAACTTCTGCGGCATCCGCTCCCACACGCCCATCGTGCGGTCGCCCTGCACGTTGCTGTGGCCGCGCACCGGGCACGCGCCCGCGCCGGGCTTGCCGATGTTGCCGCGCAGCATGAGGAAGTTGATGACTTCGCGGATCGAGGGGACGCCGTGCTTGTGCTGCGTGAGGCCCATCGCCCAGCACACGATGACCGACTCGGCCTTCAGGACGCGCTCGAAGACCTCGTCGATCTCCTCCCGGGACAAGCCGGTGGCGTCGTGGATGTGCTCCCAGGTGACCTGACGCGCGTGCTTCTCGAAGGCCTCGAAGCCGATGGTGTTCTTCTCGATGAAGGCGTGGTCGATCACCGTGCCCGGGTTGGCGTCCTCCGCCTCCAGCAGCAGCAGGTTCAGGGCCTGGAACAGGGCGAGGTCGCCGCCGGCCCTGATGTGCAGGAACTGGTCGGCGATCTGCGTGCCCTTGCCGATGATGCCGCGCGGGCGCTGCGGGTGCTTGAAGCGCAGCAGACCGGCCTCGGGGAGCGTGTTGACGGCGACGATCTTGCCGCCGTTGCGCTTGGTCTCCTCCAGCGAGGACAGCATGCGCGGGTGGTTGGTGCCCGGGTTCTGGCCCACGACGAAGACCAGGTCGGAGTTCTCCAGGTCGTCGAGCGAGACCGTGCCCTTGCCGACTCCCAGGGTCTCCGACATCGCGGAGCCGCTGGACTCGTGGCACATGTTGGAACAGTCCGGCAGGTTGTTGGTGCCGTACGCGCGGGCGAAGAGCTGGAGGAGGAACGCGGCCTCGTTGTTGAGGCGGCCGGAGACGTAGAAGAGGGCCTCGTCGGGGGAGGTGAGCTGCTTGAGCTCCTTGGCGAGGATGCCGAACGCCTCGTCCCAGTCGATCGGCTCGTAGTGCGTCGCGCCGGGGCGCTTGACCATCGGCTCGGTCAGCCGGCCCTGCTGGTTGAGCCAGTAGTCCGACTTGGAGCCCAGCTCGGCGATCGAGTGCTCGCGGAAGAAGTCACGGGTGACGCGGCGCGAGGTGGCCTCGTCGTTGATGTGCTTGGCGCCGTTCTCGCAGTACTCGTTCATGTGCCGCTTGCCCGGCGCGGGCTCGGGCCAGGCACAGCCGGGGCAGTCGATGCCCTTGGCCTGGTTGATGTTCAGCAGCGTCAGCATGGTGCGGCGCGGGGACGTCTGGCCGAGGGAGTACTCCAGCGCGTGCGTCACGGCGGGCAGACCCGTCGCCCAGGTCTTGGGGGGCGTGACCGACAGGTCGTCGATCGGGTCCTCGCTGATGCTGCTCATGATCTGGATGCCTCTTTCTTCCATGCACCTGGGTGGATGGGTCCCCGGGAACCGGCGGCCTGTTTTCCGTGTTCGCATTTACGCTTTTTGGCTGCGCGCGCCGGTCACGTTTACGCCTCATCGCCGCGAGAGAAGCTTCCTGCAATCCACGAGTGTCGTCAAAGAGGCGTTTCCGATCGCTTGATAGGTGCCGCTTATCACGACGGACCCCTTGTCCCGCCTGAGGTCTGAGGTCCGATAGCCTTGACCGATGATGCCATCGAGAACCTCTCTTTGACTTCTCCTGCAAACCTTCCGATGATGATCGATGAGCGGGGAATAGGTGGAGCGGAGAAAGGCGTCGGATTCCGACCCCTGGATAATTTGCGAAGCCTGGACTCTAATGTTTCACCAACCCGGCTTCCGGTATTTCATGGGAGGGCGCAACCGTGCTTGATCACAGCGACGATCCGACCGATCCCGGTCCGCCCGGGCACGAGACCGTGGAGCGGCTCCCCGACCGCGCGGAGCGGTTCGGCCCGCCGCCCCTGGTGGACCGCTTCGGGCGGGTCCACACGGACCTGCGGGTCTCCCTGACCGACCGCTGCAACCTGCGGTGCACCTACTGCATGCCCGCCGAGGGGCTGAACTGGCTGCCCCGCGCCGAAGTCCTCACCGACGACGAGGTCGTACGCCTGGTCCGTATCGGCGCCGAGCGCCTGGGGATCACCGAGGTCCGGCTGACCGGTGGTGAGCCGCTGCTGCGCCGGGGCCTGCCCGGTCTGGTGGCCCGCCTGTCCGCCCTCGACCCGGCTCCGGAGCTGTCGATCACCACCAACGGCATCGGCCTGGCGCGCAGTGCGGTCGCCCTGCGGGAGGCCGGGTTGAGGCGGGTCAACGTCAGCCTCGACACGCTGCGCCCGGAGCGGTTCGCCGAGATCACCCGGCGCGACCGGATCTCGGACGTACTGGCCGGGCTCTCGGCCGCGCGCGACGCGGGCCTGCATCCCGTGAAGATCAACGCGGTTCCGGTGCGGGGGGTCAACGACGACGAGATCGTCGACCTGACGGCGTTCGCGGCGGAGCACGGCTACCAGATGCGGTTCATCGAGTCGATGCCGCTGGACGCCCAGGGTGCCTGGGACCGGGACCGGATGGTCACGGCGGCGGAGGTCCTCGACCGGCTCGATGAGCGCTTCGAGTTGGTGCCGGCCGGGCGACAGGGCAACGCGCCCGCGGAGGAGTGGCGGATCGCCGGCACGGACACCCTGGTGGGTGTCATCGCCAGTGTCACCCGACCGTTCTGCGGCAGCTGCGACCGCGTGCGGCTCACGGCGGACGGGCAGTTGCGCAACTGCCTCTTCGCCACCGAGGAGTCCGACCTGCGGTCCCTGCTGCGCCGGTGCGCCGACGACGCGACGGTGGAGGCGGCGTGGCGGACCTCGGTCGGCGGCAAGGGCCCCGGCCACGCGATCAACAGCCCGGAGTTCCGCCGCCCGCAACGCCCGATGTCGGCCATCGGCGGCTGACGGGCCGAGGGCCCACCCAAGTCGGACCACGGGCGGAAGAAACGAACAAAGGTGAGCTGGATGCGTAAATGGATCGAGGACGTCAAGTCCGAACTCGGCGTCGACCTTGACGTCGATGTAGCCGAACTGCTCGACATGACCAAGACCGTCGCTCATGGTGTGGCCCGTCCCGCGGCACCGCTGACCTCGTTCCTGGTCGGCTACGCCGCGGCGCGGGCGGGCGGCGGTCCCGAGGCCGTCGCCGAGGCGAACCGCAGGGTGACGGCGCTGGCCGAACGCTGGGCCGCCGAGCCCGAGAACAGCGCGGGCAGCGCATGAGCCCGGCAGGCACACACACCCTGGACGGCACCGGGACAGCCGGAGTGACAGCACGCACCCGCATGACCTGGGAACAGGCCCGGCACACGGCACGGGACTGCGTCGGACAGCCGCTGCCCGTCGTCACGCGGCCCCTGGCGGCCGCGCTCGGTCACGCTCTCGCCGGACCGCTGACGGCCCTCACCGATCTGCCGCCGTTCGACACGTCCGCGATGGACGGCTGGGCCGTGGCCGGACCGGGACCGTGGCTGGTGGGCGGCGCCGCCGTCCTCGCCGGCGATCGGGCCGAGCCGCTCGGCGACTACGGCACCGCCGTCCCCATCGCCACCGGCGCCCGAGTTCCGACGGGCGCAACGGCCGTACTGCGAAGGGAGCACGGGGAGTTCGACGCCGAGAGCGGCACGCTGCACGATCGCTCCGACGGGACCGGCCCGGTGGCTCCCGGCCGCGACATCCGCCCGCGTGGCCAGGAGTGCCACGCGGGCGAGACGCTGATCCCGGCCGGCCTCGCGGTGACCCCCGCCGTGCTGGGACTCGCGGCGGCGGCCGGGTACGACCGGCTCGCCGTGCACCGCCGTCCGACCGTCGAACTCCTGGTACTGGGTGACGAGTTGCTGGAATCCGGCTTGCCCCGGCACGGGCAGGTGCGCGACGCGCTCGGCCCCCTGCTGCCGCCGTGGCTGAGAAGTTTCGGCGCCGACGTGATCGGCAGCCGCCGGGTGGCGGACGACTTGGCGCTGCTGCGCCAGGCTGTGAAGGATTCGCCCGCCGACGTCGTCGTCACCACTGGCAGCACGGCCGCCGGCCCGGTGGACTTCCTGCACGCCACCCTCGAGGAGGTGGGTGCCCGCCTGCTCGTCGACTCCGTCGCCGTACGGCCTGGCCACCCCATGCTGCTCGCCGAGCTGCCGCCGACCCCCGACGGGCGGGCCCGCCGGCTCGTCGGCCTGCCCGGCAACCCACTGGCCGCCGTCGCCGGCACGGTGACACTGGCCGCGCCGCTGCTGCGCCGTCTCGGCGGGCACACGGACGCGGAATCCTGCCGGATGCGCGCCGCCGCCCCGCTGCCGGGGCACCCGCGGGACACCCGCCTGCTGCCGGTGCACCGCACGGACCACGAAGTGGCACCGCTCCCGTTCGACGGCCCGGCGATGCTGCGCGGGCTGGCGTTCGCCGACGGCCTCGCGGTCGTCCCGCCCGGCGGGGTGCCCGCCGGGGCCGGCGTGGAGGTCTTGGAGGTACCCGGACTGTGACCGGGTGGCAACCCCCGACGACAACGGCGGACGGAACGAAAGATCGGAGCAGTTCAACCGGAGGAGGTACAGCTGTGGCGACGCCGATGATGCCCGACGGCACCATCCGCTACTGGGCGGCGGCCAAGGCGGCGGCCGGTGCGGCGGAGGAGCCCTACCGCGCGACGACGCTCGCGGAGGCGCTGGAACAGGTCCGTTCCCGGCACGACGGCCGCCCTGCCTTGGCGCGGGTGCTCGGCTACTGCTCGTTCCTCGTGGACGGCCGCCCCGTCGGGGGACGCGACCACGCGTCGGTCCGCCTCACCCCAGGGGGAACGATCGAAGTGCTGCCCCCGTTCGCGGGCGGCTGACCCGGCCCGACTCCAGTCATACATAGCGGAGTTCACGCCATGGATCCCGCGCACAGCCCGACATCCCGCACCGTCCATCCTCAGGAACGAACCATGCCGCAGACTCCGGGCCCCTCCGGCCATCCCGTACAGCTGCTCGCGATCCGCGACACCCCGCTCTCGCTCGACGAGGTGTACGAGGCCGTGGGCGACGCCACCGCCGGAGGCACGGCCGTCTTCGTCGGTACCGTGCGCGACCACGACGGAGGCAGGTCGGTGCAGGCCCTCGAATACAGCGCCCACCCCGCCGCGGAGGACGAGTTGCGCCGGGTCGCCGAGAAGGTCGCCGCCGACTTCCCGGTCAGTGCCCTCGCCGCCGTCCACCGGACGGGCCGCCTGGAGATCGGTGATGTCGCGGTGATCGCCGCAGTCTCCTGCCCGCACCGCGCGGAAGCCTTCGCCGCCTGCGCCCGCCTGGTCGAGGACCTCAAGCACGAGGTGCCGATCTGGAAGCACCAGTTCTTCTCGGACGGCGACGAGGAGTGGGTCGGCGCCTGCTGAGGCTCTTCCGCTGGTCACTGCTCCGGCGCGCGGCCCGTTGGGGAAGCCCCGACCGGCACGGAGGGTCGCCGTGCGCCGGTCCCCTTCCCCCGCGGTCTTTATCGGCGCAGGCTTCGGAATTGTCACCATTGGGTCCCAGCCCGAGTACGACTGCAACCTCCGGGACCCACAACCGGTCTACCTGGCAGAGAACGCGTCAGGCGCCTCGAGCGCCCTGTCAGGAAAGGCTCTTCCATGGGGGACGTACGCAGACGGGGAGCCGTCGCACTGGGGATCACCGGACTCGTCGCACCGCTGACGCTCGCGCTGGGCGCCGCGCCCGCGCAGGCCGCGAGCTGCACGACGTCGACCGGTCCCTACCAGAAGCAGGTGGAGCGGTTCCTCGGCCGGCCGGTCGACGGAAAGCAGTCCGCCGCGGACTGCAAGGCCGTCCAGGCCTTCCAGAACAAGCACGGGATCAGCCCGAACATCGGCTACGCGGGGCCCGTCACGTGGGGCGTGATGGACCTGATGAACAAGCAGAAGGCCGTCGGCAGCAATCCCAACAAAGACGGCAAATGCCCCGTCAACAAGGGGCGCATCGCCTGCGTGAACCTGACGCTTCAGCTCAGCTGGATCCAGGACGGCAAAAACCTCGTCTACGGGCCGGTGCCGGTCCGCACGGGCCGTGACGGCTACGAGACCCGCACGGGTCTGAAGAAGATTTACTGGCGGCACATCGACCACGTGTCGAGCATCTACAACGTGCCCATGCCCTACAGCCAGTTCTTCGACGGCGGCCAGGCCTTCCACTCGGTCGGCGTGAGCATGTGGAACCCGCCGGGCTCGCACGGCTGCGTCAACATGACCAGCACCACCGCCAAGAAGTACTGGTCCCTGCTGAAGACGGGCGACGACGTCTACGTCTACGGCCGTAAGCCGGGCACCTGAGCCCAGCGGGCTGCCGGGAGTTCCCCTGCAGGTCCGGCACCTGCCTCGTGGCCGGGCCGTACCGGACGTGCTCGTCGGCAGCCCTTGGCCGGGAGCGGCTCCGAGCAGCCCCTCAGGCCATCCCGTAGTGCGCTTCGATCCCCGCGATCACGAGGGCGAGACCGTCCTCGAAGTGTTGCTCGTAGTCCTCGAAGATCTCCGCGCCCGCCGCGGCCGACAGGGGGAAGTCGGCCATCCGGCGGGCGCGTTCGTCGATGTCGTAGCCCTCGCGGCGCTCGCCCGGCAGAGGCTGTACGCCCTGCTCCTCGGTGACGAAACCGAGGGTGTACATGTGCGCGGTCGTGGTGGCCCGCACCGCCTGCTCGAGTGTGAACCCGGCGTCGGTGAACAGACGCAGCGTCCGCTCCATCTCTACCGCGTGCAGCGTGCCGGTGAAGCGTGAGCCGCTGAAGACCTTGGCGCCGTCGCGGTGGCTCAGGAGCGCGGCACGCAGTCCGCGGTTCGCCGTCAGCAGTCGCTCCCGCCAACTGGCGCCGGAAGGGAGCGGATCGGCTGCCGTCATCCGGCGGTACATCTCCGTCGCCATCTCGTCCAGCAGTTCCTGCTTGTTCTTGAAGTGCCAGTACAGCGCGGGCGCCTGGACGTTCAGCTCCTTGGCGATGGCGCGGAGCGTGAGCCCGTCGAGGCCGACGTCGTCGAGCAGGCGCAGCGCGGTGTCGACGACCTGCGTCTTGTCCAGCTTGGGGGTTCTCCGGGTTGTCACGCTTGACAGTTTAACGCCGTTAAGCGCATGCTGCGGAGCATGCAACTTAACGACGTTAAGGAACGGGTCATGGGCCCCCGCACAGACGCGATCACACACATCGAAGTCCTCGTCGTCGGCGCCGGGCCGACCGGCCTCGCCCTCGCCGTCGACCTCGCCCGGCGCGGTGTCGACGCCCTCGTCGTCGAGCGCGCCGACGCGCTCTTCCCCGGATCGCGCGGCAAGGGGATCCAGCCGCGCACCAGGGAGGTCTTCCATGACCTCGGCGTGCTGGACGCGATCCACGCCTGCGGCGGCCCCTATCCCGTCGGCATGATCTGGCAGGACGGCGCGCGGGTCGGCGAGCACAGGATGTTCGACCCGGGGGAGGCGAGCGAAGACTCCCCGTACACCGAGCCGTGGATGGTGCCGCAGTGGCGCACGCAGCAGATCCTGTTCGAGCGGCTCACGGACCTCGGCGGACGGGTGGAGTTCGGCCGTGAGCTGGTGACGGTCGAACAGGACGCGGACACGGTGACCGCGCGCTTCGCCGCCGGAGAACCGGTCCGCGCGCGGTACGCCGTCGCGGCCGACGGCGGACGCTCGGCCGTGCGCCGCGCGCTGGGCATCGGCATGACCGGCGAGACCGTCGACCCGCACCCGATGCTCGTGGCGGACGTGCGCATCACCGGCCTCGACCGCGACAACTGGCACTTCTTCCCGCCCCGCGAGGGGAGCGAGGGCTTCCTCGGGATCTGCCCGCTCGCCGGCACCGAGGACTTCCAGATGAGTGCGCAGTTCCCCGAGGGGACCGTGCCCGACCTCTCCCTCGACGGCATCCGCAAGGTGGTGGCCACGCGCTCCCATCTGGCCCCCGAAAACGTGACCGAGCTGCGCTGGGCCTCGGACTTCCGGCCCCGGGCCGCGCTGGCCGACCGCTTCCGCGCGGGGCGCGTCCTCCTGGCCGGGGACGCCGCGCACGTCCACTCGCCGGCTGGGGGCCAGGGCCTGAACACCAGCGTCCAGGACGCGTACAACCTGGGGTGGAAGCTGGGCGCGGTACTGCGTGACGGCGCCCCGGACTCCCTCGTCGAGACATACGAGGAGGAGCGCCGCCCGGTCGCCGCGCACATGCTCGGCATTTCGACGGGCGTACACCGGGGCGAGATCCGCCGCGGCGAGGCGACCCGCCAACTGGGCCTGGGCTACCGCGAATCGACCCTCGCCGTCGACACCCGCACGACCGCGGGCCCGGTGCGCGCGGGCGACCGGGCGCCGGACGGAACGGTGGACGGCATCCGCCTCTTCGACGCCTTCCGCGGCCCGCACTGGACGTTGCTCACGGTCGGCACGGACACCGCACTTCCTGCGCTCGACGTCCCCACCGTCCGTGTCCCGGCGTACGAGGCGTACGGCACGGGCGTGTACCTCGTCCGGCCCGACGGCTACGTGGGGTGGGCGGGCGACACGGCCGACGGTCTCGCGGAGTACGCGCGACGATCGGGTGTTCAGGGCACGCGGGCGACCCCGGCGTAGAAGCCGCTCGGCTCCTCCTCGGGCGCGGGCGTGTCCTTGTACCACCTCGTCGCCGTGACCAGCCCCGGCTCCACCAGCTCCAGGCCCTCGAAGAACGGCTCGACCTCGGCCCGCGTACGCATCCGCAGCGGAATCTCGCCCTGCCGGTACGTGTTCTTCACCGTCTTCGCGAGGTGCGGGTGCTCATCGGTCGTGCCGTGGGAGAACACCAGGTAACTGCCCGAGGGCAGGGCGTCGACGAGGGTCCGCGCGAGACTGTACGGGTCCTCCTCGTCGGTGATGAAGTGCATCAGGGCGAGCATCGACAGCGCGAGGGGCCGGCTGAAGTCCAGGAACGTACGGGCGTGGTCGAGGATGGCCTCGGGCTGACGGACGTCTGCCTCGATGTAGTCGGTCGCCCCCTGGGGAGTGCTGACCAGCAGCGCCTCCGCGTGCCGCAGCACGATGGGGTCGTTGTCGGTGTACGCGACCCGCGCCGACGGCACGATGCCCTGCACGATCTGGTGCAGGTTCGGTTTCGTCGGGATGCCCGTGCCGACGTCGAGGTACTGGTCGATGCCGTTGCTCGCCAGCCAGGCCGCCGCACGGTGCATGAACGCGCGGTTGCGCCGGGCACTGAGGCGCGACTCCGGCGGCAGTTTCTCCCCGACCTCCTGATCGACCGGATAGTTGTCCTTGCCGCCCAGCAGCCAGTCGTAGACACGCGCCGGGTGAGCCCTGCCCGTGTCGATACGGCTTCCGGAGGACTGTGCCGTCATGCGTGACTCCAGCGTGTACTAGATCGCTGACCGACTCACCGGGACCGCCGAGCGCACCCTGGGTCAGGCCGTGAAGGACCTTGCGATTATGTCACCGGCCATGCCTTCGCGCAGAGCTGTGAGGAAGGGGAGGCGAGGCCATCTCGCGTGCGGCGACCGCACGTTGGGGCAGGAACGCGGGGGACCCGGTACGGCGGGCGGCGCCTGCGACGCCGTACCGGGCGCGGTTCCTCGGAACGGCGGTCAGGCCGTGGTCAGCGTCAGGCCGTACCGGTTCAGGATCTCGTTGATCGGCTGGTACCAGGTCTCACCGCCGCCGGAGCAGTCGCCCCAGCCGCCCGAGGTGACACCCTGGGCCTGGTCGCCGCTGATGAACGAGCCGCCCGAGTCGCCCGGTTCGGCGCACACGTTCGTCTTGGTCATCTCGTGCACCGCGCCCTGGCTGTAGTTCACGGTCTCGTTCTTGGCCAGCACGGTGCCGCAGTGCCAGTGCGAGGTGGAGCCCGAACGGCAGATGGACGCGCCGATCGGCGCCTCGGCGGAGCCGCGCACCAACTGGTCCGGGACGGTGCCCCAGCCGAGCACCACGGGGACGGTCCACCAGCCGCTGCCGACGTTGACCCAGGCGTAGTCGTTGTCCGGGAACGACGACCCCTGGAAGTTGCCGATGTACGAGCCGTCCCAGCCGTTCACTGCGGCTCCGGCGCCGCTGCAGTGACCGGCCGTGACGAAGCCGCCGTTCACCGAGAAGCCGATCGAGCAGCGGACGTTGCCCGTGTAGTAGGGGTCCCCTCCGACCGTGCCGGCCGCGAGGGTGCGGGGCGCGTGGGCCGTCTTCTCGACGGCGACGGGGCCGGCCTCGCGAGCCTGCGCGAGGAAGTGTCTGACATCGTTGTCGCCCCGCCGTCCGGCCAGGGTCTCGATCACGACCCGGTTGGACGCCGGATCGACGTGCCAACTTGCCACGCCCTTGGGCGCCTTGAGGGCGTCGATGCGTTCCTTGGTCGCGTCGAGCTGCTCGGCGCTGTACTTCACCACCTTGGCCTCGGCGCCCGTCGACCGTACGGCCGCGGCCTTGTCCCGGTCGGTGACGGCCACGGTCAGGCGGCCGCTCTCCGGCGTGAACCAGGCGCCGCCGTAGGACGATCCGGCTGCTCGCCGTGCCTCTCCCTCGACGGCCGTGGCCTTCTTCTCCGCCCTCAGCCGGGCCTCGGCCCGGCTCTCGGTGAGGCCGAAGTCGCGTTGCATGGCGGCGAGCATGGACCCGGAGGCCGGTGCCTTCTGGTCCGCGGGGGTGGCGGCACCGGCCGAAGCCGGTGCGAAGCCGGCCGACACTCCGGCGACGAGTAAGGCGGACAGGGCGATGCGCAGGGGTTTCGTGCGTCTCATGGGGTTGGCCCTTCGTTGTTCCAGCATCGTGGGGGTGGAACAGCAAAGCCTGGGAGCGCTCCCAGGAAATGCCCGCTGGGGAGCCTATCGAAGGATCATGGACAGGTCCATGCCAATGCGTTCGCGAGGTGCTGGGGGTGCGACACGTACCGCGGCAGGTCTGGTGAGGGTCCCTCAGGCCGGCGTCTCGCGGATCAAGTGCACGGCCTACGGGCGAAGCTGAGCCAGGCCGACTTCGGCAGCGCCGTCTTCGGCCTCAAGGACGGCAACTTCAACCACCACCTCGAGAAGGCAGAGCCGGCCGGCATACCTTTCGACCCCAACGCCTGACCGGGCAGCTTCGCTGCGCGAGCGGAGCCGCCCGGGCCCGCAGCAGAAAAAGAGGTTGGGCGGGATGCCCGCCGGTTGGTAGCGTCCCGCCCAGGCCGTGACGTCGTGCGAGGAGGTGAGACCCATGAACGCTGTATCTGTGTGGGTGCTCCCCTCTTCGCCACGGTCGGGCGGTTGACGTAGGTCTCGCCGGGAGCGCCTCCTCCACAAGGCACTCCCGAAGGGCAACACCTATGAACTCTCTTCGATTCACCACGCGGACATCGTCGAACGGTGTCGTGGAGCGCGACTTCACCGTGGGTGAGGTCACCGGCGCGCTCTGGTCGCCGGCCCCGGGCTCCGACCGCGCGCCTCTTGTCCTGATGGGCCACGGCGGCGGCAACCACCGGAAGTCACCGGCCATGGTCGGCCGGGCTCAGCGGCTCGTGGCGGGCGGCGGCTTCCACGTCGCCACCATCGACGCACCCGGTCACGGCGGCCGCCCCCGCACGGCGCACGACGAGCGCGAGATCGCCCTGATGCAGCGGACGATGGCGGCGGGCGAGCCGGTCGGCCCGATCGTCCAGCGGTACAACGCCCACCTCGCGGAGCGCGCCGTACCGGAATGGCGGGCGACCCTCGACGCGCTCCAGGAACTCCCGGAGATCGGTACCGGCGGGCCGGTCGGCTACTTCGGCCTGAACATGGGCACCGCGATCGGAGTGCCGCTGACGGCGATCGAACCCAGGATCACCGCCGCGGTCTTCGGTCTCTTCTGGCCCGAGTCGCTGGTCCGGGCGGCCGGGCAGATCACCGTGCCGATCGAGTTCGCGCTCCAGTGGGACGACGAGCACATCCCGCGCGCATCCGGTCTGGCGCTGTTCGACGCCTTCGCCTCGAAGGACAAGACGCTGCACGCCAACGCGGGCCGGCACAAGGAACTCCCCAGGTTCGAAGCCGACAGCGCGGTCCACTTCTTCGTCCGGCATCTCGGCGGGGCGGCCACGGCACCGGCGTGACCTGACCCGACCTGACGGCAGCGGCGTCCGGGCGCCGCTGCCCACCGGCGGGATCACGGGCAGGTGGCGGCTCGCGGCTGAGGGAAGTTACCCTGCGCTGCGGCGCTGATCGGCGGAGATTGGCCGCCGATCCCCTGGGAGGTCATTCGTGGACGTGTCACTTCCGGTCCTCCTTGAGGACCACCCGGTCGTCGCCAGCGTCATAGACGACGACGGTCTGCGCGCCGTGATGGACTCCGAGTGCAAGGTCGTCTTCCTGCTGTACGGGTCCCTGCTGAACCTCCCCACGATCGTGCGGCAGCTCAAGGACAGCGGCAAGGTCGTCCTGGTCAATGTGGACCTGCTCGAAGGGTTCAGCGGCAAGGACATCGTGGTGCAGTACGTGAAGGAGCACACCTCCGCGGACGGGGTGCTCAGCTCCAAGGCCCACATGGTGCGCGCCGCCCGCGAGGTCGGCCTGTTCGCCGTCCACCGGTTCTTCCTCATCGACTCGAAGTCGTACCGCAATCTCGCGCCGCAGGTTCGCCAGTCCAAGGCCGACTGTGTCGAGATCCTGCCGGGCTGTATGCCCCGGGTCATCTCGTGGGCCGTCCAGGACATCGAAGTGCCCCTGATCGCGGGCGGGCTCGTGTGTGACCGAGAGGATGTGTTCGCGGCGCTGAAGGCGGGAGCTGCGGCCATTGCCTCGTCGAATCGTGACGTCTGGGCAATGTAGGGGTCCGGCCCTGTTGAGGTCCGGGCCTCGTCAAGGAATGTGGCACAGGACTCTATTGACACTGCGGATCGGCCCTGCCTAGCATGGCGAACGCACCCGGAGTTCATGTCATGACCACGGGCGCGACAATCAAATAAAGGTTCCGGCCCCGCGCCGGGACAGTTACTAGAGACCAGAGAACAGTAACCTCCGAACATCGGAGTTTGCTGTTCTTTTTTTATGCCCATTTCCTGTCCACGACGAGGTGGCTGCGGTGATCCGGATGAACAAGGCCCAGAAGTGGCTGAGCTTCTTCGCGCTCTCCATGACCGGCGGAATCATTTTCCAGGTCGCCTACATCAGGTTCGTGTACCTCGAACCCACCTATACGGCGCTGAATCTCAGCTCGCAGCAGTACGGAAACATCGTCTCGGCGTTCGGCGCCGTGGCCATCGTCATGTATTTCTTCGGCGGCTGGTTCTCCGACAAGTTCTCGCCGAAACTCCTCATCGTGATTTCGCTCGTCGGAATGGGAATCGCCGACATCTATCTCGCCACCGTTCCCGGATTCTGGGGAATCGTGGCGGCGCACATCCTGATGGCGGTCGTCGGCATGGGCCTGTACTGGTCGGCGCTGGTGAAGTCGATCGGCATGCTCGGCGACTCCGGCGAGCAGGGCCGGCTCTTCGGCTTCCTCGAAGGCACCCGCGGCGTCGTCTCGACGGCCGTCGGCTTCATCGGCACCGCGATCGTCTCCGCTTCCGTCGTGCCCGCGCACGGCGTCCTCACGCTGATCCGCATCTACGGCGTGCTGAGCTTCGTGTTCGCCGCCGTCGTGCTGCTCGTCGTACGCGAGGACAAGACGAGGCTCGCCGGGCTCGACTCGGCGACCGTCACCCTCAAGCAGCTCCTCGCGGCGGCCCGCAACCGGTACACCTGGCTCATCGGCGGCACCGCCATGCTGATGTACTGCTTCTACACGACGCTCGGCTACTTCTCGCCGCTGCTCCAGGACAACTACGGCGTCTCAGCTTCCATGATCGCCGTCATCGGCGTCGTGCGGTCCTACGTCTTCCAGTTCGTCGCCGGACCCGCGGGCGGCGTCGTCGTGGACAAGGTGACCCGCTCCTCCGCGGTGTTCCTGCGCTGGATGTTCGCCGGCGGCGCCGTGCTCGCCGCACTCTTCTTCGTCCTGCCGCGCACCGCCTCACTGGCCTGGCTCGCGCTGGTCATGATGTTCGTCCTGTGCGCGCTGGTCTTCGCCTCGCGCGGCGTCTACTGGTCCACGGTCGGCGAGGTGGAGGTACCTGAGCAGGAACGCGGGGGCGTCATTGGGCTCGCCTCCGGCCTAGCGTATCTGCCGGACGCGTTCCTGCCGTCCCTGTGCGCCTGGTGGATCGGGGACTCCTCGGCGAGCCCCGAGGTGCCGGAACAGGGCGGCGGCTACAGCGCGCTGTTCGTCTTCCTGCTCGTGGCCGCACTGCTCGGCCTGGTGATGACGACACTCACCGCCCGCACCCGCCGGCGCGAACTGGCCGCCCGCCACAAGGCCCCCGTCAGTGACCGCGTCCTGGCAGGGGTGTGATCGCCGGGTCCTTCGGCTCACCACCCCGAGCGCGTAGAACGTATCCATACAGAGATTTTCAAAGCATTACAAAGCATTACAAAGAACAAGAAGAGTCACGAAGCGTCAGAAGATCGGCAGGCAACACATGGACATCACGGACTTCTCCCGGGACTTCTTCTCCCTCGACGGGAAGAACGCGATCGTCACCGGCGGCAACACCGGCCTCGGTCAGGCGTTCTCCCTCGCCCTCGCCAAGGCGGGCGCCGACGTCCTCGTCCCGGCACTCGCCGACGACGGCGGCGAGACGCGCAAGCTGATCGAGGCCGAGGGCCGGCGCATGGAGTTCCTGGAGGCCGACATCACCGGGGCAGGCGTGCCCCGGCAGGTCGTCGAGCACTGCGTCGACAGCCTCGGGTCGGTCGACATCCTGGTGAACTCGGCGGGCATCTGCAATCTCGCCTCCGTCGAGGAGTTCGACCGCCGCGCGTGGGACCCGATGCTGGCCGTGAACCTCACCGCGCCCTTCGAACTCGCCCACGAAGCGACGAAGTTCATGATCCCGCAGCGCTCCGGGAAGATCATCAACATCGCCTCCCTGTTCTCCTTCCTGGGCGGCCAGATGTCTCCCGCGTACGCCGCCACCAAGCATGGCATCGCCGGCTTCACCAAGGCGTACTGCGACGAACTCGCCCAGCACAACATCCAGGTCAACGCGATCGCCCCGGGCTACTTCGCGACCAGGATCACCGAGGCGACGCGTGCCGACCCGCAGACCAACCAGCGCGTCCTCGACCACATCCCGGCCGGCCGCTGGGGCGATGTCGCCGACCTCATGGGCGCCACCGTCTTCCTCGCCAGCCGCGCCGCCGACTACGTCAACGGCCATGTCCTGACCGTCGACGGCGGCTATCTCGTCCGCTGACCCCGACCCGACACCCACTTCTCCCTCGCCCCCACACGTACACACACCCGTACAAAGAAGGTTGATCCACATGGTGCAGTCCGCATCGAAGCTGAACCGAGAAGAGATCGTCGACCGCCTCACCTCCCTGGTCGGCGCGGGCGCGGTCGTCACCGACGAGCAGCAGCTGCGCGAGGCGAGCGTCGACCGCTTCAAGAAGTACCAGGCGGTGCACGGCATCTACGACGCCCCGCCGCCGGCCGCGATCGTCAACGCCACCAGCGTGGACGACGTGTCCAAGGTGCTCGCGTTCGCCGACGAGAACCGCATCAACATCGTGGCCCGCACCGGCCGCACCGGCACCGAGGGCGGCCTGGAGACGGCCGTCACCGACACGATCGTGCTCGACGGCTCGGGCCTCGACGAGATCGTCAAGATCGACGAAGAGAACATGCAGGTCACCGCAGGGTGCGGCGTCCAGCTCCAGGTCCTCGAGGACACGCTGCGGGCCAAGGGCTACACGACCGGGCACTCCCCGCAGTCCAAGCCGCTCGCGCAGATGGGCGGGCTCGTCTCGACGCGCTCGATCGGCCAGTTCTCCACCCTGTACGGCGCGATCGAGGACATGGTCGTCGGCCTGGAGGCGGTCTTCCCCGACGGCACCGTCAGCCGTATCAAGAACGTCCCGCGCCGCGCGACCGGCCCGGACATCCGGCACATCGTCATCGGCAACGAGGGCGCGCTGTGCTACATCACCGAGGTCACGGTGAAGATCTTCAAGTACCAGCCGGAGAACAACGAGTTCCACGGCTTCCTCGTCGACGACATGGCGACCGGCACCGCCATCATCCGCGAGGTCGTCGTCGGCGGCTTCAAGCCGTCCGTCGTGCGCGTCTACTCGCCCGAGGACGCCGGCCAGCACTTCTCGCACTTCTCGAAGGGCAAGTGCGTCGTCGTCTTCGTCGCCGAGGGCCCCAGGGGCATCGTGCGCGCCACCAGCGACGAGATCGAGCGCGTCGCCGCCCAGCACGCGCACGAGAAGGTCGAACCGAAGCTCATCGAGGCGTGGTTCGACAACCTCAACTGGGGTCCGGACAAGATCGAGGCGGAGAAGGAGGTCATGCGCGCCAAGGCCGAGCTCGGCTACACCACCGAGGTCTCCTGCGACTGGTCGAAGGTCACCGAGCTGTACGGCGCGGTCATGAACCGCATCCGCACCGAGTACCCGCACGCCGACGACCTCACCCTCCTCGGCGCCCACTCCTCGCACAGCTACCAGACGGGTACGAACCTCTACTTCGTCTACGACTACAAGATCAACTGTGAGCCGGAGGAGGAGATCCACAAGTACCACGTGCCGCTCAACGCGATCATCGTCGAGGAGGCGCTGCGCGTCGGCGGCTCGATGGTCCACCACCACGGCGTCGGCAAGTACCGCACCGCATGGACGAAGCAGGAGCACGGCAGCGCCTACCACATGCTGGCCAAGCTCAAGGAGGCGTTCGACCCGAACGGGATCATGAACAAGGGAACGATCTTCCCGCTCGACGCCTGATCCCCCACCGTCGTACAGGGGGCCGCCGCCGACCGGCGGCCCCCTCCTGTCTCGCACCCCGGAGTGGGCCATGACTCGCTACTTCATCGGCATCGACAACGGCTCCCAGAGCTCGAAGGTGACCGTTTTCGACGAACACGGCCGGGCCGTCTGCGAGGGACGGCAGAGCCTGCGTCCTTATGCCACCCCACGCCCCGGCGTCGTGGAACATCCTGACGACGACCTGTGGGCGTCGATCGGGGAGGCCAGCCGCCGGGCCATGGCCGGCTTTCCCGGCGACGTCGCCGACATCGTCGGCGTCGGCCTGTGCACGATCCGCTTCTGCCGGGCCGTCCTCAAGGCCGACGGCACACTCGCCCAGCCGGTCATGAGCTGGATGGACGCGCGGGTCTCGCGCCCCTACGAACACACCCTCCCCGAGGCGCGCTACGTCACCACGTCCTCCGGCTACATCAGCCACCGCATGACCGGCGTCTTCCGGGACACCGCCGCCAACTACGCGGGCGACTCCTGGCCGTTGGACTCCGACACCTGGCGGTGGACGACCGACGACACCGTCCTCGCCAAGTCCGGCATCCCGCGCGAGATGCTCTTCGACCTGGTGATGCCCGGCGACGTGCTCGGCACCGTGACCACCGCCGCGGCCCGTCACACCGGCATCCCTGAGGGCCTCCCCGTCGTGGCGACAGCCAACGACAAGGCGGTCGAGGCCCTGGGCTGCGGACTGCGCTCCAGCGACACACTCCTGGTCTCCCTGGGCACGTACGTGGCCGGCATGACCGTCGGCGACAGGAACATGCCCGACGCCTCCGACTTCTGGACCAACTACGCCTGCATGCCGCACTCCTACCTCTACGAGAGTTTCGGTGTGCGGCGCGGCATGTGGACGGTCAGCTGGCTGCGCGACCTGCTCGGCGAGGAGGCGGTCGCGGGAGCCAGGGCGGCGGGCCTCTCCGTCGAGGACCACTTGAACGCCGAGGCCGCGAAGGTCCCGCCCGGCTGCGACGGCCTGATGACGGTGCTCGACTGGCTGGCGCCCACCGACGCCCCGTACCGCAAGGGCACCATCCTCGGCTTCGACGGCCGGCAGGGCCGCTTCCACATGTACCGCTCGGTTCTCGAAGCGCTCGCCCTGTCCATCCACGCCACCGGCGCCCACATGGCCGCCGAACTCGGCACCACCTACCGGCACACGGTCATCTCCGGCGGCGGCTCCGGCTCCGACCTGATGATGCAGATCTTCGCCGACGTCTTCGGCATCCCGGCCCACCGCGCCGAGGTCAACAACGCGGCCGGGCTCGGCTCCGCGATCTGCGCGGCGGTCGGACTCGGCGCCTACCGGACGTTCGACGAGGCGATCGACGCGATGGTCCGCCCCGGCGCGGAGTTCACACCCGACCAGGGCGACCACGACCTGTACCGGCGCCTCGGCGACGTGTACCGCGACATCCGTGAGCACACGGACGGAATCTACCGACGGTCGTACGACGTCTTCGGCTGACGGCTCGGCCCGGTCGGCCGTCAGCGTGGACGCCCACGGCCCGCGCGGCAGGACTGACTGCCGGGGGCAGCCGGGCCACGGCCGCGCGGGCCTCGCTTCCACGGCGACGGCGTCGCCGCTCGTCGTGTCACACGGAGCCGAGGTCCGCCGACAGCCAGTGCTCGGGCCGGATGTGGAAGGTGACCTGCGCGCCGTGCTCGGCGGTGGCCGTCCTGACGTATTCCTCGACCTTGTCGGCGGGCAGGTAGCGGGCCGCGAGATCCGTCAACTCCTGTCCCGTGGAGGTGACTTCGGACGTCACGGGGCCCTCCACGGTCACGTAGCGGACCGTGGGTCCGACGCGTTCGACCATGAGCGAGATGTGGCCGGCGGCCCTGATGGCCTTCGCCTTGGCGGAATCCCGGCCGGTCATGAACCAGAAGTCACCGCCCGGCTCGTACCAGTACCAGATGGGGACGGTGAGTGGCGCACGGCCGGTCGCGCCGCGGGCGACAGCCAGAGCGCCGATATGGGGTTCGGCCAGGAACGCCTCGCGCTCGTCGAGCGGAAGGGGCATAGCGTCTCCTTCTGTATGTCCGTCATGTGGGCATGTCGAGATGCAGTCTTCAACGCCGGTCGGGGGAGAGAGCGGTGAACACACCGGCGTGTATTCCGTCGCGGGGGTGGGAGTCGACTGTCAGTGGCGGGTGCCACGATGGCGCGTATGGAGATCTTCGAGTGGGGGCCGCTGCTCGAGCGGTGGAGCGAGGAATGGCTGGAAGGGCTGGCCGCGGAGGAGCCGGACGAGTTCGCTGAGCTGGACGAGGAGATCGTCCGGGACCGCTGGCTCGGGTTCGGACCGGCCGATCCGGCACGGATGACGGCTTTGGAGGAGCGGATCCGGGCGCAGGGGATCGACGTGCCGCTGCCGCCGTCCCTCCGCTCCTTCCTCGAGACGACGGACGGCTGGCGCCACGCCGGGGGCTTCGTCCAGCTGCTCGCGGGAGCGGACCGCATCGCTTCGTACGGCGATCCGTACGGCCTCCAGGCGATGTACGAGGAACATCTGGACCCGGATCCGACCGAGGAGGAGGTCCTCAGGGCCGGAATGTGGGGCCGGGCGTTGCAGCTCTCGCTCGACTCGGACATGACCGATGTGCTGCTCGACCCGGGCGATGTGGCGGCCGACGGGGAGTGGGCGGTGTACGTGTACCACGGGTGGGGCGGTGAACTGCCGGACCGGTACGACTCGTTCCGCGCGTTCATGGAGGCCATGTACAAGGAGTTCTACCGCCTGGGCGGCGGCCACTCAGGTTTCGAGAACGTGGTGACGCGTGAGCTCGACGCCAAGGTGGAGCAGGCCCGAATCGCCTGCCTGAGAGGCGAGTTGGACGAAGCGCTCGCCGTACTGGGCGAGGCGGGGGAGCTCGGCAGACCGCGGGCCGGCCTGCTGGCGTCACAGCTGAGGGCGCTGCTCGACGGAAGCGGTTGGGTGCCGGTCGACCCGCGCATGGACGATCCGCTGTACGCGGGCGAGGTCCTGCCCCTGAAGGTGCGCGATCACCTGCGCGCGTACCGGAGGGACGACACCCTCGTGCTCGGCCCGGTGACCGAGGACTACGCGACGGACCGGGAGCGGGCCGGTGCCGTCCTGGAGCAGATCAGGCAGCGCACGTACGCGTACACGTCGCCCGGCCCGTTCGGGCGCGCGGTCGAGGAGGCCAGAAACCTGGCGCGCTGGGGCGACACGGACGGCGCATGGCGGGTCCTCGCGGCAGCGGTCCCGCTCTGGGAGCCGTACAGGGAGGACCACGTCGCGCCGTTCGGCCTGCTCGGTGACCCTCTGCTCGGGCCGCTGATCACACCGGAGCGGGGGCGGCGACTGCTGATGACACCCCGGGCGGGCCAGGCGGGGGCGATGCCCGCGCCGGTCGCCGTCGAGGGCGGGGCGATGCGCGACGGGCTCGCATGGCTGACCCATCGACAGCCCAGGGCCGAGCTGCGCAGGGACGCGTACCGGTTCGTACTGGTGGAGGGCGTTCGCCCCGAAGAGCTGGCGGAGCGGTTCGGTACGGGCCCGCTGGAGCCGGTGGCGAGCGAGCGGGACTTCTGGGATCTCCCCTTCGCACGGGAGCAGGCGCGCCGCGGCCCCGTCGCCCGGATCGGCGCCCTCGACGGCTGGAGTTTCGCCTTCGAATCGGCCCGTCGGCCAGGCTTCGACCGTACGCGTCTGACCCACCCCGGGACCGAACTGTCGCGTGGCACGCGGGCGCTCACCGTCTGGTGGGAGCCGGGTCTGTTCCACTTCGCGTGCGCCGAGGACGGGGAACAGCGATACGCGTTCACGGTCCACGAGGCGGAGCGCCACCGGACGGGCGACATCCCCGACGAACTCTCGCCCGACCGTCTGTTCCCGGACCCGGCCGGTCCGGCCACCGACCTCTCGGACGAAAGCAGGGCCCTCGACGCGATAGCGACGACGTTCGGAGTCTCCCTGCCCCGGTTCGCCCTCGACCACGGCAGATTGCCGACGCTCCCCACGCACCCGTGGCTCGGACCGCAGGCACCAGGTGGGACGGAGGCCAGACTCACGTTCACACGCCACCGGTAAGCCCTGTAGGGATCGGCGCCGCTCGATGACCGCGCGGGCGGCCAAGCTGGAGGCAGCGGCTTCCGTGGGGCGCCCCGTACAGCTCCTGTCGCTCCTCGCGCTGGGCGACTGCCTGGCCGAGGCCGGTGACAAAGACAGGTTGGCGGCCTTGCGCTCCCAGCCCTCCCTGATCCGTGGAACCCGGCGTGCTCCCTGACCTCCGGGCCGCGCTCCGAGCGGACAGCCTTCAGCGTCCTGTGTACGGGGGCGTTCGGAGGCGGACCAGCTCCAGCGCTTCGTTCAGGTTGTGCTCGGCGACGGCCGCCATGAACGCCCGGTCGGGGAAGTCCCCGTCGAGCAGCCTCAGAGGTCCCGCCGTCAAAGAGAGCCGCTGGGCCAGCATGTAGAGCGCGAGCCGGTCCTCGTCCAGTCCGTCCACCTCCAGAGGCCGATACGCGTCGTGCAGGCGGATCCGCAGGAACACGTGCTCCCACTCGACGTCGAAGTACATCAAGCCCTCGATGTCGATCGCCACGGGGTTCCCGCCCGCGTCCACGAGCACGTGGTCGGGTCCCAGTTCGCCGTGGACGACCGCGTACTCCGCGCGCGGTCGTACCGCAGCCGCGAGATCCAGCAGCCGCTGCTCCAGCCGTTCGCGCGCTGCCGCGATCCGGGGATCACGCGAAGCCGCCTCGGTGAGGTCCCGCAGCGCACGCTCCAGGACGACCCCCTCGCACGACGTTCCGCGCGAGGTACCTCCTCCGTCGACGACGGCCACCTTGCCGTATGCGGGAGCGCGATGACGCCGCATCGACGCCAGTGCCTCCCCGAGCCGGGCCATGACCGGCTCGGCCGCGCGAGGGTCGCGCGCGAGCAGTTCCTCCAGATTCTCGCCCTGGAGGTCCTCTACGATCGCGAGGTCGGCCGGACAGTGCGTGCCGTCGCGGTCGACGAGACGGATCGCCGGGACGCGGACGCCGAGCGCGTCCAACCGCGCGTGCGCGGCCTCGAACAGGCCGATCCCGAGACCGGGGGAGAACGGGTCGGCGAGGTCGTCGTCGCCCTCGGCCGCCGGCCAGTAGTTCTCGGCGTCGTCCCACAGGTAGGCGATCGCCGTGGTCGCGTCGTCCATCACCAGTCGGTAGACGCCCTTCTTGCTCCCACCCGCGACCCGCTCGACCGCCGCGAGCCGGCGCCCGCCACCCAGCGCGGCCTTCGCCGCACCCGCCAACCGCTCCCGCGTCACCGCTCGGGATGCCACGTCCCCAACCGCCTCTCCGCCGCTGCCACGACAACCCGCGCAACCTACGGGATCAGCGACGTGGAGGCGATCGGTTTGTGGGTGCGGGCGCTCAGAAGGCCCAGCGTGTGTGGGAGTAGACCCCGTCGTCGCGGCCGAAGCCGTACGCCGTGGCCGGGGACACCGCGAACACCATCGCCTCGCCCTTCCGGAACGCGTCCCCGATCCCGTGGAAGGTGCCCTGGCGGGAGGTGATGTGCGCCCCGTACTTCGCCTCGTACGCCGTGATCACCTCCTCGAGCACCGCCGGATCGGTCACCGGCGCGGCCTTGCCCTCGACCACGACGTCGAGCCCTTCCGTGAGCGAGTTCCGTCCGGTCGTCACGGCGCAGTGCCCGTCATGAGCGAGGTTCTTGGCCTTCTGCTCGCCCGGGCCGGTGGAGAAGTACAGCACCCCGGCGTGCCAGGCGGCGATGACCGGAGTGACGTGGAGGCGACCGTCGGGGCGCACCGTGGACACCCAGAAGATCTCGGCGGCCTCCAACTGCCGCTGAGCTTCGGCCCATTCGGTGGCGGTGACTTCGGCGGCACCCGGGCGGGGGTTGAGCGCCGAGCTGTAGCGGGCGTCGAGCTCGGTCGTGGGCTGCTTGGCAGGTTCCTCGGTCGGCATGGTGGATCTCCTTTCCTCTCCCCTGTAACGATCCGCCGCCCACGCGGTCATCGAGCGACGCCGGCCCCGTCGGACACGCCTGGCGGTCACATGGCGGCGCGGGATGCGTAGGCGCGGACGTCCGCGTCGGGATCGGCGGTCGCTTCGGCGAGCGCCGCGCGGGCGTCGGGGTCGGCGCGGTGGGCGAGGAGTGACAGGACGACTGCCTTGCGGACGTCCGCGTTGGGGTCGGTGGATGCCTTGGCGAGGAAGGCAACTGCTGGGTTGGACAGGGCTGTTCGGAGAGCCGTCGCGGCGCCGGCCCGAACCTGCCAGGCGCGGTCGCCGAGCGCGGCCACGGCCCGTTCGGCATAAGGGGGCGGGCAGCCCGTGTCGGCGAGTGCCGCGAGCGCGGCTGCCCTCACCAGCGGGTCGGAGTCGTCGAGGAGCGGGGCGAGCGGGGCCGGTGACGGTTCGCGCACCGCGGCGAGTCCGCGGGCTACCGCGACTCTGACCTCGCGGGCCGGATCTGCCGTGGCCGCCGAGAGGTGAGCGGTCGCGTCGACGGAGACCAGGGCGCGGACGGCCTGGATGCGTACGTCGATGTCGGTGTCGGCGAGCGCGGCGGCGTACACCGAGGCGTCGCCGAGCCGCAGTTCCCGCAGGACGTCCAGCGCGGCGCCCCGGACCGCAGGGTCCGCCACATCGAGGGCCGCTCGCAGACCGGAGCCCAACTCGGCCTCTGACGGCAGGACTTCGACCAGTTCGCGCAGCGCGCCGGCGGCGGCCTGTCGGACCTGGGGTGCGCCGTCCCGCAGCCGTGCGGCGAGCGCGGGACCGGCCCCGACGGGCACCGTCTCGGCGAGGACGGAGACGCCGGCCGCTCGCACCGCAGGGTCCGAGTCCTCGAGGTAGGGGGAGAGCGCGTCCAGGTCGGGAGACTCTTCGGCCAGAGAGAGGAGAGCGAGGAGGGTGGGGCTCGACGTGGGGGCCTGGGCCGCCGAAGGCGAGGGAGCCGCCGCGGCGGACGGGGCCCGGCGGGCGGCCGGAGCGACGTCCCGCTGCCCCGCCGTCGCCACCGGCACCAGCGCGACCTCGCCCAGCGCCCGCTCCGCCCCGGCCGCCGACGGCTCGAACTCCGGCACCGCAACGACGTACGGCTCGACCGGTCGGGCCCTGAACTCCATGGCTCCCGAGGGGGACTTGCGCAGGTCGAGATGGTGCAGCCACCTGGCGTCGTCCCGCTCGGGATGGTCGAGCCGCTCGTGATACAGGCCCCAGCGCGACTCGGTCCTCGCCAGTGAGGCGCGCGCGGCCATCTCCGCGCAGTCCCGGATGAACGACACCTCCGCGCACCGCATCAGCTCATGGGCGGTGCGTGCCCCCATCCCGGCGATCTCGCCGGTCATCCGTTCGAAGGCCTCCACGGCCAGGGACAGCTTCGCCCCGGCCTTCGGCGGCGCCACGTAGTCGTTCACGAACCGTCGCAGTTTGTACTCGACCTGAGGCTGTGGCGGCCCGTCGGGGTGACGCAGCGGCCGGTAGATCAGCTCATGTGCGGCAGCCAGCTGCTCGCCGGGCAACTCGCCCTCGTAGGGCCGGAACCGGGACGCGTCCTCGCCGGCCAGGTCCCCGAAGACGAACGCGCCGATCATGTAGTTGTGCGGTACGCAGGCCAGGTCGCCGGCCGCGTACAGGCGCGGCACGGTGGTGCGGGCGTGTGCGTCGACCCGTACGCCGGACGCCGAGTGTCCGCCGCACAGACCGATCTCCGAGATGTGCATCTCGATGTCGTGCGTGCGGTAGTCGTGGCCGCGGCCCTCGTGGAAGGTGGCGCGCGTGGGCCGTTCCGTGGTGTGCAGGATCGACTCGACGGCGTTGATGGTCTCCTCCGGCAGATGGCTCAGCTTGAGGTACACCGGGGCGCGGTCGGAGGCGAGTTCGGCCGCGAACTCGGCCATCATCTGCCCCGACCAGTAGTCCGACTCCACGAACCGCTCGCCGTGCCGGTTCACCTGGTAGCCGCCGAACGGGTTCGCGACGTACGCGCAGGCCGGCCCGTTGTAGTCCTTGATCAGCGGGTTGATCTGGAAGCACTCGATCCCGGTGAGGGCGGCTCCCGCGTGGTACGCCATCGCGTAGCCGTCACCTGCGTTCGTCGGGTTCTCGTACGTCCCGTAGAGATAGCCCGAGGCGGGCAGGCCGAGACGGCCGCATGCCCCGGTGGCCAGGATCACCGCGCCCGCCCGCACGGTGACGAACTCGCCTGTACGGGTGTTGAATCCGGCCGCACCCACGGCACGGCCGTCCACGGTGAGCACCCGGACCGGCATCACGCGGTTCTCGATGCGGATCCGCTCGCGCATCTCGCGGCGCCGCAGCTGCCGGTAGAGGACCTTCTTGACGTCCTTGCCCTCCGGCATCGGCAGCACGTACGAGCCGGAGCGGTGCACCTGGCGGACCGCGTACTCGCCGTGTTCGTCCTTCTCGAACTTCACGCCGTACGACTCGAGGCGCTTGACCATCGCGAAGCCCCGGGTCGCGGTCTGACGGACGGTGGACTGGTCGACGATGCCGTCGTTGGCGCGGGTGATCTCCGCGACGTAGTCGTCGGGTTCCGCCCGGCCCGGGACGACCGCGTTGTTGACGCCGTCCATCCCCATGGCCAGTGCGCCGGAATGGCGTACGTGCGCCTTCTCCAGGAGCAGCACGTCCGCGCCGCGTTCGGCGGCGGTCAGGGCGGCCATGGTGCCCGCGGTGCCGCCGCCGACGACGAGGACGTCGCAGGAGAGTTCGGTCGCCTCGGAGAGGGCGGGGATGGCCAGGGGGGTGTCCACGGGCGGGCCTTTCACAGGGGTGCGGGTGGTCAGAGGGAGGTGAGGATGCGGCGGCGCAGGCCAGTGGTGGCGGGCGCGTCGTGCGCGTCCCGCTGCCGGGGGTGCGGCACGGTCAGGACCTCGCCGGAGGAGAGCAGGGCGATCCGGTCCCCGAGGTAGAGCGCCTCGTCCACGTCATGGGTGACGAAGACGACCGTCGCGCCCGTGCCGCGCAGGATGTCCACGAGCAGGTCCTGCATGCCCGCGCGGGTGTGCGGGTCGAGAGCGCCGAACGGTTCGTCCATGAGGACGGCGCGGGGCTGCCCGGCCAGGGCGCGGGCCAGCTGGACGCGCTGCCGTTGCCCGCCGGAGAGCCGGCGCGGCAGCTTGCGGGCGTGCTCGGCCAGTCCGACGCGCTCCAGCCACCCGTCGGCGACACTGCGTCGCTCCTCCCGTCCGAAACGCCGTATGGACAGGGGGAGCTCGACGTTGGCGCGGACGCTGCGCCACGGCAGCAGGGCGTCCTCCTGGAAGACGAGCGCCCGGTCGGCGGCGGGTCCGCCGATGGGTGCCCCGTCCTGCGTGACCTGCCCGCCCAACGGGGGCAACAGCCCGGCGAGGGTGCGAAGGAGCGTGGACTTGCCGCAGCCCGACGGCCCGAGCACGGCCACGAGTTCGCCCGGCGCGATCCGCAGGCGAACGGTGCCGGGCAGGGGCTGTCCTTCACGGTGGCCGAGCCGTACGTCTTGCAGGGCGAGTTCGGCACCCTGGCGGAGGGAAGCAGTACGCGTCGGACTCATGAGACGGGTTCCTTCTCCAGGGTCGTGGCGGGGGACGGGACCGCCGGAGGAGCGGCGGCGCGGCGTACGACGCGGGACGGCGCTCGCTCGGGCGGCCGCGGCAGCCAGGCGGTGGCGCGGCGGCCGAGGAACTCCACCGCCGTGGACGTGAGCCAGCCGAGCACGCCGATGGTGACCATGCCGACGAAGACACCGGGGTAGTCGACCACCGTGTAGTCCTGCCAGGTGCGGTAACCGACCCCGTACTCACCGGAGATCATCTCCGCCGAGATCAGACAGATCCACGCGACGCCGATGCCCACCGAGAGCCCGCCGAAGACGCCCGGCAGCGCTCCGGGCAGCACCACCGAGAACAGCACGCGCAGCCGGCCACCGCCCATGGTGAGCACGGCCTCCTCCCACACCGGCGTCAGCGCGCGCACCGCGTGCCGCGTCGACACCAGCACGGGGAAGAACGCCGCGGTGAACGTGATGAACACGATGCCCTGCTCGTTGCTGGGCAGCAGCAGGATCGCGACGGGCACCAGGGCGATCGCCGGGATCGGCCGCGCCACCTCCAGCAGCGGGCCGAGCAGATCGGCGGCCCACCGCGACCGCGCGATCGCCGTGCCCGCCGCCACTCCGAGCACCGCGGCCAGCAGGAACCCGATCACGATGCGGCGCAGGCTGTGACCGAGGTCCTGCCAGTACGGGGCGGTGCCCAGCCGGTCGCCGAAGGCGGAGGCCACCTCGCCGACCGTGGGGAACTGTCCGAACCGCAGCCAGAGTTCGACGTCGAGAGAGGTCAGCAGCTGCCAGAGCCCGAGGGCCGCGGCGAGCGATGCCGCCCGGACCAGCCAGCGGCCCGCGCTCATGACGCGAGCCTCACGGCGTCCGCGTAGCCGACGACCCTGGCGCCGGGGTGCCCCTCGACGTACGTGTTCGCATGGCTCGGGGTGACGAAGGCGCGCAGGTCGGAGCCGTCCGCGACCCACACCGCGCGGTCGGCGAACCACAGGGTGCCGGTCAGCGCGTCGGGGACGTACGCGGCCCGGACCGCAGCTCCCTGGAGCGCCTTGAGGAGCTGCTTCGGACTGTCGAAGGTGCGGGTGGAGTCCCGGCCCTTCAGCCACAGCTCGGACTTGGCGGCGTGCGCTTTCGGATACGGGGGTGCGTGCGTGGCCCGCTTCAGCGGCTCAGGGTCCACGAAGGAGTCCACGTCGACGTCGCCCACCAGCTCGGCCGCCTCGAGGACCGGGACGTCCTTCTTCAGCGCGGCGATCAACTCCGGCCGCAGCGCCGGGTCGAAGGTGGCGATGCCGTGGGCGCCGTTGTAGAGGTAGACGACCTCGGCGGGCAGGCCGGTCTCCTCGGCCACCGACTCGGCGGCCGCGACCGGGTGCTCGCGGAGGTGGTCGGTGGCCCGTCGCTGAGCCTGGAGGAAGTCGTCGACGACCCCGCCGTGCTCCTCGGCGAACTTCTCCCGGACGGTGACTCCGTGGAACGTCGGCAGATTCAGGTCGGCCCCGTCGTACAGGGCATTCGCCTTTCCCTCGTACGCCAACTGGCCCGGCCAGGCGACGAATTGGGACAGCGCGTCCACGCTGCCCCCGGCCAGGGCGGACGCGCCCACGCTGGGCTGCTGGTTGAGTTTGCTGATGCCTTTCTCCGGGTCGATCCCGGCCTTCTTCAGGGCGCGTACCAGGGTGCCGTCGGCGGCCGAGCCGATGCTGGTGGACACTTTTCTGCCGCGCAGGTCGGCCAGTGACCTCAGGCGCGAACCGGGAGCGGTGACCACGGTGTTGAGCCCCCCGCGCAGGTTGTAGCCGGTGACCGAGACGAGCCGTGTCGGCTGCCCCAGCTGCTTGCCCCGGGCCGCGTTGATCAGCAGCGGGAAGTCGCCCATCGACCCGATGTCGATCTTCCCTGCGGTCATCTGGGCGGTGATGGGAGCGCCGGTCGCGTAGTCCTGCCACTTCACCCTGTAGGTCTTGCCGTCCCTCTTGCCGCGGGCCACGAGTTCCTCCTCGAAATAGCCGAGGGAGCGCAACAGCGTTCCGGCGGTGACGGTGTTGATGGTCTTCGACTGGTATCCGACGGTCACCGTGACGGTCCTGGAGTCCTCGGCCCCGGCGGTGCCACCGCACGCCGTGACCAGGGGCAGCAGCAGGGCCGGCGGCAGGAGCCGGGCGAACCGGACATGGGGTTTATGAGGCACGGGAGTGGGACCTTTCACCGGAGCAGGTAGGGCATGTTGACGGTGACCGCGCCGGTGGGGCACCGGGCCGCGCAGGGGCCGCAGTACCAGCACTCGTCGACGTGCATGTACGCCTTGCCGTTGTCCTCGCGGATCGCGAGCGAGTCGAGCGGACACATGTCTACGCAGAGCGTGCAGCCGTCGATACACCGAGACTCGTCGATGGTCACGGGTACGTCGGCGCGCTGCGGGACAACGGGCATGGCTGTCTCCAGGGAGGGTCGTAGGAGGAACGTGGGGTGGGTCAGACAAAGTGGCGCCGAAGGACGCCGCTCATGGTGATGCGGTCGCCGCGGAAGCGGATGAACTCCAGGTCCACGGGCCGGCCGTCGGGCAGATGCGTGAGCCGCTCCAGCATCAGAACGGCGCTCCCGCGCGGCGCCTCGAGGACCGCGGCGGAGTGCGCGTCGGCGTTCACGGCTTCGAGAGTGATCTCGGCGTGCCCCAGCGGGCCGCCGGTCAGCGTCTCCAGGAGCCGGAACACGTCCGTGTTCTCCAGATCGCAGCCGAGGAGGTCACCGCCGACGTCCATGGGCAGATACGACAGGTCCAGGGACAGCGGCAGCCCGTCGAGGCGCCGCAGCCGCTCGATACAGAGCACGTCGGTGTGGTCGGGCAGTCCGAGCCGGCGCGCCACCGGGCCGGGAGCGCTGACCGGCCCGACGGTCCGGACCTCGTTCGTGACCCGGCCGTGCTCGTGCAGGGTCTCGGCCAGGCCTTGCAGCCGGTCGAGGCCGTGCGGGTACTTCTCGCAGACCACGACGGTGCCGACGCCGGCCTTCCGCTCGACGAGCTGCTCGCCGCGCAACAGGTCGAGGGCCTGCCGGACGGTGTTGCGGCTGGCCCGGTAGTCGGCGGCGATGACGTCCTCCAGAGGCAGGACGCCGCGCGGGAATCCGCCCGACAGGATCTGGTGGCGCAGCAGATCCGCGAGCTGCCGGGCCTGGTCCGCACGCAGCCGCCGACGGCGCGCGGCGGCGACCGGAAGCGAGGCGGGGATACGTTCGGCTGGCATGGCAGGGAACGTACCGGCGCCCCGGCCCTCATGGTGTTGCGGCAGCATTGCGCCACCTGATGGCTCCGGCCGCACCGCTCTGACCTGCTGAATCGACGGCCGACGACCGAGATCCGCCACTTGACCGCCCACCACGTGGACAGGGGACGACCGCGTCGTGGTCGCGGGAGCGCGGGGCAGGCGGGCGGGACGCCGGCTCGCCCCCGGCGCGACCGCGGGCGACGATGGAGGACGGGGCCGGTTCCGGGGCCAGGTACTGGGAGGTACCCGTGGAGCACGCCCGAACAACCGACGTATTGATCGTGGGCGCCGGCCCGGTCGGGCTGAGCGCGGCCGCGGAGCTCCGGCGGCACGGAGTGCGCTGCCGCCTCGTCGACCGCCTGCCGGCCCGTCTCCCCTACGCCAAAGCGGTCGGCATCCAGCCGCGCACACTCGAGATCTGGGACCGGATGGGACTGGCCCGCGCCGCCCTGGAGGCCGCCGTCCCGATGCGCGGCCAACTGATCTACGTCAACGGCCGGGAGCAGGCCCGCATCGACCTCGTCCTGCCGCCCGAGGTGCCCTACGGATTCGCCGCGCTGCCGCAGTACGAGACCGAACGCCTCATCGAGGAGTACGTCGGCGGCCTCGGCACGTTCATCGAACGCGGCACCGAACTGCTGTCCTTCACACAGGACGAGGACGGCGTCACGGCCCTTCTGCGCACCGGCTCCGGAGCCGAGGAGGAGCTGCGCGTCCGCTATCTCGTCGGCTGCGACGGAGCGCACAGCACCGTCCGCAAGGGACTGGGCCTGAGCTTCGAGGGCGGCGCCTTCGACGAGGGGTACATGCTGGCCGACGTCGAGGCCGACTGGGACATGCCGCACGGCTACGGCGTGCGCTCCATGCACCGCGCCGAAGACGGTTCCACCGACGACCTGCTGGTCTGCATCCCGCTGCCCGGAAAGGGCCGCTACCGCATGTCCACGCTGGTCCCGCCCGAGCTCTCCGAGCAGGGCGCCGGCCGCGGGACCGCACCGGGGGACGGTGTGGCGCACGGCCTGCAGAACGGTGGCGTCCCCGAGCTGTCCCACATCCAGGCCGCCGTCGACCGGCTCGCCCCTACGCCGGCCACCCTCTCCCACATGCGCTGGTCGTCCGTCTTCCGCATCAGCCACCGCATCGTCGACCGCTACGCCGACGGTCGCGTCTTCGTCGCGGGCGACGCCGCCCACATCCACCCGCCCACCGGTGCCCAGGGCATGAACACCGGTATCCAGGACGCCTGCAACCTGGCCTGGAAGCTCGCCCTCGTCGTCCGGGGCGAGGCCGGACCCGCCCTGCTCACCAGCTACGACGCCGAGCGCCGGCCGGTCGGCGAGGAGGTCGTCGGCCGGACCGTGCGGCATGCCACGCACGGCATCGAAGCGGACCCCGACGCGCCGCAGACCATCATGCTCCGCGAGGCCCAACTGCTCATCGGCTACCGGGACGGACCGCTCGCCGGGAGCCCGCACGGGTCCGCCGAATCGCCCCGGCCCGGGGACCGCGCACCGGACTGCACCGGGCTGACCGAGCCCGTGGCCGCGTACCCGTTGCGCCTGTTCGACATCCTGCGCGGTCGCACGGCACACGTCGTGCTCCTGTACGGGTCCGACGCTGCCGGCCTGGCCGGGGCCGCCGAGACCGTCCGCGCCGCGGGAGAACCCACCGACGGCACGCTCCCCGGCGCCGGACCGGAGGCTGTCGCCGTCCTGGCCCGCGATGCCGAGCCGACCGGTCTCGACCCCCTGGCCGTCGCCGGATACCGCGACGCCGCCGGGGAGTTCGCCCGGCTCTACCGACCCGACGGACCGACCGGCTTCGTCGTGCGCCCCGACGGACACCTCGGCGCCCGCTTCCCCCTCGCCGACACGGCGGCGGCCCTGTCCGACCACCTCGCGGAGCTGTCCCCGCCGGCCTGATCACCAGAGGCCGTCGCCCGCTCCCCTTTGAGTAGCCGTACTCAGGCCACCCGGCTTCCGGGCCGCCACGATGAGGTGACCGAGAAGAAGGAGCGCCCCGATGTCCCTGATCGCAGCTGCCCGTCGCAGGACGCCGAACAATCCGGCCCCGTCCGCGGCCCGGCTCCCGGCCCCGTCGCCGGTGCTGCCCGGCGTCTGCGTCGCCGTCGTGGTCGCGGGGCTCGCCGTCTCCGCCTGGGCACCGCACGACCGGACGACATGGGTGCTGGAAGTGGTGTGGGTGCTGATCGGACTGCCGCTGGCCGTCCTGGCCCGCAGACGCTTCCCGATGTCGGGGCTGCTGTGCTGTCTCCTCGCCGCGCACGCGCTGGTGCTGGCGCTGGGAGGGCACTACACGTACGCCCAGGTGCCGTTGGGCGAGTGGGTGAAGGACGGACTGGGGCTGTCCCGGAACCCGTACGACCGGTTCGGTCACCTGATGCAGGGCTTCGTACCGGCCATCCTGGTGCGGGAGTTGCTGGTCCGGACGTCTCCGCTGCGAGGCAGCCGATGGCTGGCGCCGCTCACGGTCTGCGCGTGCCTGGCGTTCAGCGCGGTCTTCGAGATGTTCGAGTGGGCGGCAGCGGTCATCGGCGGGCACGCGGCGGACGCCTTCCTCGCCACCCAGGGCGATGTGTGGGACACCCAATGGGACATGTTCTGCGCGCTGATCGGCGCCACGGTCTCGCTACTGCTGCTCAGCAAGTGGCACGACCGGCAGCTCACCCGCCTGACCGGCTGATGCCCGACCGCCGCGCCGGCATCACCGGGCCCCACGCACGGAGACCCCCGAGAAGCTGTCGCGCATCGACGGCGAAACCGCGGTGAGCCGCTCACCCAGTGTCGCGATCGCCGCGGCGGACAGGTTGCCCGCAGGCCACGCGGGCTCGGAGGCGGTGGCCGGGCGGGGCCGGGGAGCCGGGCGGAGCGGTCGTGCTCGTACCGGTCGGCCTGGAGGCGGTACATCTGCGCGCAGCGGCCGACGGGTTCGGCGGCGAACAGTTCGGCGTGACTGCCCTCCTCGCCCGGCGGGCCCTCGTCCAGGACGAGGATGCGGGCGACGCGACGCACCGCGACCATGCGGGGCCTGACCAGGACGATGATGCGGTCAGGCCCCGCGAGGCCGAGGATCTGGTCGAAGGCACGCTGCTCCGCGTCCGGGGCCGGCGCGGACATCGGCTCGTCCACGATGACCACGCAGGTCTCAGGGAAGCGGGCGCGGACCGGTCCGGTCGTCGGGTCAGGTTCCCGAAGGCTCCGGCGGGGTGAGCGTGATGTCCCGCTTGAGGATCTTGCCGGTCGCTCCCTTGGGGAGTTCGTCGACGAATCTCACGATCCTCGGGTACTTGTAGGCCGCCACCCGCTGTCGTACGTAGTCGCGCAGCTCGTCCGTCGTGCGGCGGGCGCCGGGCCGGAGAACCACCACGGCGGCCACCTCCTCGCCGCGCGCCGGGTCGGGCACACCGATCACCGCGGCCTCCGCCACGTCCGGGTGCCGGTACAGGACCTCCTCGATCTCCCGCGGATAGACGTTGTAGCCGCCGCGAATGACGAGGTCCTTCTTGCGGTCGACGATGAAGTAGTAGCCGTCTTCGTCGACGCGGGCGAGATCACCGCTGTGGAACCAGCCCTCCTGGAACGCCTGCGCGGTGGCGTCCGGCCGGTTCCAGTACCCCTTCATGACGTTCTCGCCCCGGATCGCCAGTTCACCCACCTCGCCGGGGCCGACCACGCGGCCGCCCTCCGCGACGAGCCGCAACTCGACCCCGCGGACAGGAAGCCCGATGGAACCCGGCTTGCGGGGCCGGTCCGGCGGGTTGAAGCACGCCACCGGCGACGTCTCCGACAGGCCGTAGCCCTCCAGCACCGTGACCCCCAGCTCGCGCTCGGCGGCGTGCAGCAGTTCGACGGGGAGCGCGGAACCGCCCGAGACCCCCAGCCGCAGCCGCGGCAGGGCAGGCCGGATGCCGCTCTGGAGCAGCGCGGTGTACATCGTCGGCACGCCGAGGAAGACGGTCACCTCGTCACGGCGCAGTATCTCGAGTGCCGTGGCCGCGTCGAAGCGAGGCAGGAGGGTCAGACAGGCGCCCGCGGTGATCGCGGTGTTCAGGGCGCAGGTCTGCCCGAAGGCGTGGAACAGCGGGAGCCCGCCGAACAGGACGTCGTCCGGTCCCGCGCGCAGCAGCGTCCGGGCCGCCGTCAGCGCGTTGCTCACCAGGTTGCGGTGCGTCAGCTCCGCTCCCTTGGGCGTCCCCGTCGTGCCGGACGTGTAGAGGATCACCGCGGTGTCGTCATCGGCGTTCCCGGCGGCTCCGGTCATCGGCGGGGAGAGACGCAGCCGCGCGTCGAGCGTCGCCGGGTCCGCGATGAGGTGTTCCACGCCGGCCGTCGACGCCGCCGGAACGGCCTCGTCGGCGGAGGACGGCGACGCCACCAGGAACCGGGTGGCGCAGTCGTCCAGCACGAACGCGATCTCGTCCGCCTTCAGCAGCGGATTCATCGGGACGACGACGCCGCCCGCGCGCAGGATGCCGTAGTACACGACGGGGAAGTGCAGGACGTTGGGCAGGACCATCGCCACGCGGTCGCCCGCCCGCACACCCCTGGCCCGCAGCAGCGCCGCGAACCGGGCGGTCAGGTCGTCGAGTTCCCCGTATGTGAGGACGCACTCGCCCTGACGGACAGCGGTCCGGTCAGCGTGCGCCCGGGCGGATCGCGTCAGCAGTGCGCAGAGGTCGGACATGTGGCTTCCCTTTCGTCGGGGGGTGCGGGGTGATCACATCGCGCGGCGCGACCCCGCCGCGCCCGCCCGTGCGGGAGTTCTCGTCTGCCCAGAACTCACGTGGCAGTGAGCGTGGTTGATGGGGCGTCAGCCACAACTGGAGCAGATGACAGAGGTGTTCGGGATCCGGATCGTCCTCGCGCGGTGCGCGAGCGTGCAGGACCGCGTGGTTGTTGAGCAGCAGCAGGTCGCCGGGGGCGAGGTCGACGTCGAGGCGCAGCTCGGGGGACGACGCCGCCTCGTCCATGAGGTCGAAGAGCTCCCGCTCGGCCGAACTCAGGCGCGGCACCTCGGGATACCGCTGCGCTGACTCCAGACGACCGCGGTCGTAACGCAGGCTGAGCCTGTTCCCGTCCCGGTGGGCGAGCGGCACCGCCTGCCAGGGGAGCCTGCCCGGGAGCTGTTCCCCGCGGCGGTCGAGGAAGTGCGTACGGCTCAGGCCGTCGAGCAGCTCGGGCCTGCGAGCCAGTACGGCGTTGTGCACCGCCGCCGAACTGGCGAGTGCCGTACGCCCCCGGGAGCCGGTCGCCTCCAGGCACAGCAGCGCCGACGCGTCGGCGGCCTCGGTACGCGGCGACAGCGCGGCCCGGGCGTCGGGTCCGTCCCGCAGATGCCCGAGCATGTGACCGGTCGCGTCCTGCGACACCGGGATCCCGAGGTGTTGTCCGACACCCCACAGGAGGACAGCGGCCTCCTCCTCGCTGTACCGCTCCACCGGGATGCCCCGCACCAGTACGAAGCCCCGGCCGCTCTCCAGCTCGTCGGCCGCAGCGCGCAACCCGCGCGCCAGAGTCGGCAGCGGGAAGTGGTCGGCGGTCACCTTCAGCAGAGGTGTGCCCCGGGCGCGCACCGTCCGCAGCGCCACGTCCAGTTCGTCGAGCCACGCCGGTGACAGGTGCGGCGCCCAGGCCGGGGAGGCCGAGAGATCCCGGCCCCGCCACACCGCCGGACCGGTGCAGGGACGGCGGGGGAGTTCTGGTGATCGACCACGCACCACATTCATCCTTTCTCCGCCGGGTAATTCCATGAGAAGCAGGCGCCGGGTTCTGAATTCACCGGCTCTGTCGCGGCCTCTTCGTCGCGATGCCGGCCCCTTTTCAAGGGGCCCGCATTTTGCCAAGGTGTCTTCCGCCGGAATTCCGTGCGGCCTTCGCGGTGGTGCCACGCTAAGTCACGGCCTCACGCCTCGCTTGACCTCACGGGACAGATGCCTTATCAATCTGGGACACAGCCCTGGAGCGCGCCCATGAAACCGCTGGTCCGCAACGCAGCCCTGAGCAGCTACATCGAGCTCAGCCAGTCCGTGGGCATCGACCCCCGTGCCCTCATGAAGCGGGTGGGGCTCGACCCCGTGGGGCTCGCCGTCCAGGACCGCTGGATTCCCGGCGCTGCCGTCGCCGAGCTGCTCGAACTGTCGGCGGCGGCGGCGCGGCGGGAGGACTTCGGCCTGCTCCTCGCGGAGCGGCGCCGTTTCTCCAACCTCGGCCCGATCAGCCTCGTCCTGCGCGAGGAGCCGGACGCGCGCAGCGCCGTCCGGCTCCTGGTGCGCCAGGAGCGCATGTACAACGAGATGCTGCGCAGTCGGCTCACGGAGGCGAACGGGCTCGCCACCTTGAAGGTGAGCCTCACACTCGGCGAGGTACGAGAGGCCCGGCAGTCCGTCGAACTGGCCGTGGGCGTGCTGCACGGATTTCTCCGGGTGTTCCTCGGTGCCCGCTGGCAGCCACTGTCCGTGTGCTTCTCCCACGGCGCCCCTCACGACATCGCCGCGCACCGGCGTTTCTTCGGGCCCGTGGTGGAATTCGACCAGGAATTCAACGGCATCGTTTTCTACGCGACGGAACTCGACACCCCCAACACGATGTCGGATCCCCTGCTGCGCGGCTACGCCCGGCAGTACTTCGACTCCCTCGCGGTCTCCGAGGACACCACCGAACTCGACCGGGTACGCGAGCTGATCGAGGTCCTGCTGCCGACGGGGCGCTGCTCGGTCGAACAGGTCGCCGGCAGCCTCGGCGTCGACCGCAGGACCGTCCACCGGCACCTCGCCGCGTCGGGCGAGACCTTCTCCTCGCTCGTCAACGCCACGCGCACGGAGCTTGCCGAGCAGCTCGTGGCGAATCCGAGCCGTTCCCTCACGGAGATCGCGGGACTCCTCGGCTTCTCCGCTCCCAGCGCCTTCTCCCGTTGGTTCCGGGATCAGTTCGGCAGCAGCGCCCGTGAGTGGCGCGCCCAGCGGTCCGCCCCCGGCCCTGTCCCCAACTGACAAGTCTCCCGTCACCTGCGGTAAAGCGCCGCGCGTAACCCGCTCTTAACGTGGCCGTACCGCAAGGGCCACTTCGGCTCTGTCGATCAAGGCCCTTGCCCCAGCCACGAGTCGGGTCGCCGTGCCCACGAAGGCCTGCCCCGGCGCGTCCGCGTACCAGGAGATGACGATGCACTTCCTCGATGACTCCCTGCTGCCCGAGAACCAGCAGAAGCTGGTGATCCAGGTCGCTCCCTACGGCCCCGAGTGGCTTCCCGGCGACGCCGACGACCTTCCCCTCACCATGGACGAGCACGTGCAGGCCGCCGTGGACTGCTACAACGCCGGTGCCACCGTCCTCCACATCCACGTGCGGGAACTGGACGGGCACGGCTCCAAGCGCATGTCGAAGTTCAACGAACTCATCGGCCTGCTGCGCGAGGCCGTTCCGGACATGGTCCTGCAGATCGGCGGGTCCATCTCGTTCGCCCCCGAGGACGAGGGCGCCGAGGCGAAGTGGCTCAGCTACGACACCCGCCACCTGCTGGCCGAACTCGACCCGCGGCCCGACCAGGTGACGATCGCCATCAACACCAGCCAGATGAACATCGTCGAGATCATGTCCGACGACGACCTCGCCGGGACGTCCATCGCCAAGCCCGACTACTACGCGGCGTACCGGGACATGGTCGTCGAGGCGGGCCCCGACTTCTACCTCGAACACCTCGAGCGCCTGCGCGCGAACGGCATCCAGCCGCACTTCCAGCTCGCCACCCTGGCCCAGCTGGAGACCGTCGAGCGTCTCATCCGCAGCGGCGTGTACACCGGCCCCCTGGTCCTCAACTACGTGGCCATCGGCGGCGGGTTCTCCGGGCGCCACCCGGCCGACCTCATCGAGTTCGTCCGCCGTGTCCCCGACGGCGCCGTCCTCACCATCGAGTCCTCGATGCGTGCCGTCGCCCCCATGAACGCCATCGGCATCGCCCTCGGCGTCCACGTCCGCGTGGGCAACGAGGACAACCTGTGGGCCCGCAAGGGCGAACGCATGAGTTCCGTGAAGCAGGTCGAGCAGATGGTCAGCATCGCCGACACCCTCGGCCGTGACATCGCGAACGGCGCGGAGGCCAAGGAGATCTACCACATCGGCGAGTACTACTCCGACACCGACCGGACCCTGGCCGCGCTCGGCATGGTGCCCAACCGGCGTCCCGGCCAGCGCGGCTTCATGCTCGGCGGCACCGCCGGCTGACATCGGCCGACGTCCGCCGGCCGTCGCCGAACAAGCACGGCGAGCCCACCGGCGTCGCGGACCCACCATCACAGCGAGCCCACCGGCAGCACGCAGGCCGGCACAGCAAGCCCCCAGCACAGCACGCCGAACAACCCGAACGAAGAGAGCATCGCCGTGGCATACGCCATCCGCTTCCACGAGACCGGCGGCCCCGAGGTCCTGCGCCGCGAACAGGTGGCCGTCGGCGCCCCAGGCCCCGGCGAGGTCCGGGTCCGGCACGAGGCCGTCGGCCTCAACTTCGCCGACACCTATTTCCGCACCGGCCTGTACCCGGCACCGCTGCCCGCGGGAATCGGCGTCGAGGCCGCCGGCGTCGTCGAGGCCGTCGGCCACGGCGTCACCCACGTCGCCGAGGGCGACCGTGTCACGTACACCGGCAGCCCGCTCGGCGCGTACAGCTCCGAGCGGGTCATGCCCGCCGACTCCCTGATCCGGCTCCCCGACGGCATCGACTTCGAGACCGCGGCCGCCATGACCATGCGTGGCCTCACCGCGTCGTACCTGCTGCGCCGCATCCACCCGCTGAAACCCGGCGACACGATCCTGCTGCACGCCGCCGCGGGCGGCGTGGGACTGATCGTCTCCCAGTGGGCGAAGCTGCTCGGCCTCACCGTCATCGGCACGGTCTCCACCGAGGAGAAGGCCGCACTGGCCCGCGCCCACGGCTGCGACCACACCATCCTGTACCGGCAGGAGAACGTCGCGGAGCGCGTGCGGCAGCTGACCGGCGGGGCCGGTGTCCCGCTCGTCCTCGACAGCGTCGGCAAGGACACGGTCGCCGGGTCCATGGCCTCGCTGCGCCGCCGCGGCCTGCTGGTCTGCTTCGGCACCTCGTCCGGGGTGCCGCCGCTGGACGCGATGCAACTGGTCCGGCACGGCTCACTGTTCGTGACCCGCCCGGCGCTGGCCGACTACATCGCCGACCCCGCCGAGCGGGACGACCTCGCCGGGGAACTGTTCGGCCACGTCGCCGCCGGCCGCATCGGGATCCGCATCGACCAGCGCTTCGCCCTCGAGGACGCCGTCACCGCGCACCGCACGCTCGAAGCGGGCCGCACCACGGGCTCGTCCGTCCTCATCCCCTGAGCCACCCGTCCCCCGTACCCCAGGAGAGCACCCATGCCCCGGACCGCTGCCCGCACCCGGATCCAGGTCGAACCGCTGACCTGCACCATCGGCGCCGAACTGCACGGCGTCCAGCTCAGCGACGCCGTCCATGACGACGCGCTCTTCGCCAAGATCAAGGAACTCCTGCTCCGCCACAAGGTGCTGTTCCTGCGCGACCAGGACATGAGCCGCGCCGAGCACGTCGGGTTCGCCTCCCGCCTCGGCCCGCTGGAGGACCACCCTGTCCTCGGCAGCGACCCCGACCACCCCGGCCTCGTCCGCATCTACAAGGACCTGGACAGCAAGCCCGAGCACTACGAGAACGCACTGCACTGCGACGCGACCTGGCGCGACCGCCCGCCCATGGGCGCCCTGCTCCGCTGCGTCGAGACGCCCGAGGTCGGCGGTGACACGATCTGGGTCAACATGGCCGAGGCGTACCGCAGGCTCCCCGAGCACATCCGCACCCGGATCGACGGGCTCCGCGCCCGGCACAGCATCGAGGCCAGCTTCGGCGCGGTCCTGCCGACGGAGCAGCGCCACCAGCTCAAGGCCCGCTACCCGGACGCCGAGCACCCGGTCGTGCGCACCCACCCCGAGACCGGCGAGAAGATCCTCTTCGTCAACTCCTTCACCACCCACTTCGTCAACCACCACACCCCCGAGAACGTGCGGTTCGGCCAGGACCACGCGCCCGGCGCGAGCCACCTGCTCAACTACCTCACGAGCCAGGCGGCCGTCCCCGAGTACCAGGTCCGCTGGCGCTGGACCCCGAACAGCGTCGCCCTGTGGGACAACCGCTCCACCCAGCACTACGCGGTCCAGGACTACTGGCCCGCCGTCCGCAAGATGGAGCGCGCCGGGATCGCCGGTGACAGGCCCTGCTGAGCCGATGACGCGTCGCTACGCGTGGTGGGTGTTCGCCCTCAGCTTCGGGCTCCTGCTGTCCGACTACATGTCACGGCAGGTCCTGAACGCGGTGTTCCCGCTGCTGAAGGCCGAATGGCTGCTCTCCGACACCCAGTTGGGAGCGCTGAGCGGCATCGTCGCCCTGATGGTCGGCGTGCTGACCTTTCCGCTGTCGTTGCTCGCGGACCGCTGGGGCCGGGTCAGGAGCCTGGTCCTCGCGGCGGTGGTGTGGAGCCTGGCCACCCTGGCCTGTGCCGTCTCCGCGAGCTACGGCCAGATGTTCCTGGGCCGTTTCATGGTGGGCGTCGGCGAGGCGGCCTACGGGAGCGTGGGCATCGCGGTGGTGCTGAGCGCGTTCCCGGTGGGCCTGCGGGCCACGCTGTCAGGCGCCTTCATCGCGGGCGGCGCCTTCGGCTCCGTACTCGGCGTGTCGATCGGCGGTGTGGTGGCCCAACACCTGGGCTGGCGCTGGACGTTCGGCGTCATGGGCCTGTTCGGGCTGGTCCTGGCCGCGGTCTACGGCGTCGTCGTGACGGAGCGGAGGCTGGCCCCGGCCGGCCACGGCACCGGCCCCGCGCCGGGTACGGGAGGCCCGGTACGGGCGCTGCTGCCCCGGCTGTTCTCGTCGGTGTCCGTGCTGTGCGCCTACGTCGGCAGCGGCCTGCAGATGTTCATCGCGATGTCACTGCTGGCCTGGATGCCCAGCTTCCTCGACCGGTACTACGGCCTGCCGCCCGGCAAGGCCGGACTCGCCGCCGGAGGATTCGCCCTGATCACCGGGATCGGCATGATCGGCGGCGGCATCGTCAGCGACCGGCTCGGCCGCAGCGACCCGCACCTCAAGTGGACCGTCGCCATCGTGTGCAGCTTCGGCTCGCTGGTCCTGCTCACCGGCGGGTTCCGACTCCCGCCCGGCATACCGCAACTCCTGCTCGTGGGCGCCGGGACGCTGCTGTCCAACGCCACGGCGGGACCCGCCGCCGCCATGGTGGCGAGCCTGACACCGGCCGCCGTCGCGGCGACGGCCATGGCGACGCTCACCCTCGCCAACAGTCTGCTGGGCCTGGCGCCCGGCCCCGCGGTCACCGGCATGCTGGCCGACCGCATGGGCCTGGACGGCGCACTCCGCCTGGTCCCGCTCGTCGCCGTCGTGGCGGGCCTGGCCTTCGCCCTCGGCAGACGCCACTACGACAAGGGCCTCGTCTCGGCATCGGCCCCGGCCCTCGAAAAGACGGAGATCTCCGCATGAACCCCGTTCCCGCGCCCACGGTCGTGCTCGTGCCCGGCCTGCGCGACCACGTCCCCGACCACTGGCAGACGGTCCTCGCCGCCCGCCTCCCCGGTTCCGTGACCGTGCCGCCCCTGACGGACCTCAGGCTGAGCCGTGACGCGCAGGTCACCGCTCTGAACGACGCGATGTCCGGCATCGAGGGACCGGTCGTGCTCGTCGCGCACAGCGCCGGCGTCCACACCACCGTCCACTGGGCGGCCGGGCACACCCGCCCGGTGCGCGGCGCCCTCCTCGCGACGCCGCCCGACTTCGAGACCCCGCTGCCGGACGGCCAACCCGCACCGCGGACCCTGCGTGACAACGGCTGGCTGCCGACGCCGAGCGCCGCGCTGCCGTTCCCCAGCGTGGTCGCCGCGAGCACGAACGACCCTCTGGCCCGCTTCGACCGGGTCAGCGCACTGGCCGACGCGTGGGGCAGCCGGCTGGTCGACCTCGGCCCCGTCGGCCACCTCAACCCCGCCTCCGGCTACGGTGAGTGGCCTCGCGCGCTGGAGATCCTCCAGGCCTTCGGCTGCCGTACGACGCCGGACCCGCGGGTGTCGGCATGAGCGCGCGGGACTCCGGCATCAGCCAGTTCCTGGCCTGGCTGGCACAGGAGCGCGGACTGTCGTTCACCGACTACGCCGAACTGTGGCGGTGGAGCGCCGACGACCTGCCCGGCTTCTGGTCGGCCGTGTGGGAGTTCTACGGCCTGGACACGGTCAGCGACTACGACGAGGTACTCGCCGACGCCAGGATGCCCGGCGCGACCTGGTTCACCGGAGCACGCCTCAACTTCGCGCGGCAGTGCCTCGCCCACGCGACCGACGAACGCCCCGCGCTCATCGCCGTGTCCGAGACCGGCGACCCCGTGGAGATCTCCTGGGACAGGCTCACCAGGGAAGTGGCGGGCACGGCCGCGGCCCTGCGAGACATGGGCATCGGCCCCGGAGACTGCGTCGCCGGGTACCTGCCGAACGTCCCGCAGGCCGTGGTCGCACTCCTGGCCACCGCCGCCGTCGGCGCGACCTGGACGGTCTGCGCACCCGAGTTCGGCACGCCCGGCGTCCTCGCCAGGCTGCGCCAGGCCCGGCCGACGGTCCTGGTGGCCGCGGACGGCTACCGCCACGGCGGCAAGAACTACGACCGGCGCGCCCACATCGCCGAGATCCTGGACGGTCTGCCCACGGTCCGCCATCTCGTCGCCGTCGACCGCCTGCACACGTCCGCCGCCGGACCGGTCTGGTCGCAGCGGCAGGACGTGACGCAGCACGACTGGGCCGTCATGGCCGACCGTGAGGCCCCGCTCGACTACGCCGACGTCCCGTTCGAGCATCCGCTGTGGATCCTCTGGTCGTCGGGCACCACCGGCGTCCCGAAGGGAATCGTTCACGGCCACGGCGGCATCGTCGTCGAACTGCTCAAGGCGCTCGGGCTCGGCGTGGACCTGCGCGCCGACGACCGCTACCTCTTCCACACCTCCACCGGCTGGATGGTGTGGAACTTCATGGTCGCCGGACTCCTGCACGGCAGCACGCTCGTCCTCTACGACGGCAGCCCCACCCACCCCGACGTCAACGGCCTCTGGCGGATCGCCGAACGCACCCGCGCCACGACGGTCGGCGTCGGCGCCGCCTACCTGATCGCCGCGGAGAAGGCGGGCGCCCACCCGGCCGCCGCCACGGACCTCGGCGCACTGCGGACCATCCTGCAGACGGGCTCGGCGATGCCCGACAGCACCTGGCGCTGGGTCCACGACCGGCTCGCCCCGAAGGCCCGGCTCCAGTCGATCTGCGGCGGCACCGACATCTGCTCGGTGCTCGCGGGCGGCTCCCCGCTGCTGCCGGTGCGCACGGGCCGGATCTCCGGCCCCTCCCTGGGCGTCGCCCTCGCCTCCTGGGACGCCGACGGACGGCCGCTCGTGGGGGAGCAGGGCGAACTCGTCGTCACGGCACCGCTCCCGTCGATGCCTCTCCGCTTCGTCGGCGACCCCGACAACGCGCGCTACAGGAGCAGCTACTTCGACGTCTACCCCGGCGTGTGGCGGCACGGCGACTGGGTCACCCTGAACCCCGACCTGTCCGTCGTCGTGGCCGGCCGCTCCGACTCCACCCTGAACCGCATGGGCGTGCGCATGGGGTCCGCCGACCTCTACGCCGTCGTCGAACGGCTCCCGCGGATCGCGGACAGCCTCGTCATCGGCGCCGAACTCGCCGACGGCCGCTACTACATGCCGCTGTTCGTCGTGCCCGCGGACGGCGAGCGGTTCGACGAGGCCCTGCGTGCCGAGATCGTCGGCGCGATCAGGCACAGCCTGTCACCCCGCCACGTCCCCGACGCCGTCGTCCCCATCGAGGCAGTGCCCCGCACCCTCACGGGCAAGAAACTGGAGGTTCCCGTCAAGCGCATCCTCCAGGGCGCCCGCGTCAGCGAGGTCAGCGCGGAGGGCGCCGTGACCCGGCCCGACATGCTGGCCTGGTTCGCGGAATTCGCGGCCGGGCTGGCACAGCCCTGAGAACGTACGGCCGCGCGGCGTCTGACGGGCACAACCTGGTCAGGCGCCTCGCCCCGTACGGAGAACTCCCGGCGGGCGTGACGTGTGACCGCGTGATGCCAAACGCCACGTACTCAACGGTAAGGCGACCGCCGGACGGACAGGATCGCGACGTCGTCGTGCTGACCGCGCTCCCCGGCGAACGCGCTCGCGTCGTCGTAGAGGGCGTGGGGGAGGTCGGTGGGGGAGAGGGCCATCCGCTCGGTGAGGCGTTCGGTGACCGGGTAGAACGTGCCGTCGGCGCCGCGGGTCTCGGTGAGCCCGTCGGTGGTCAGCAGCAGTGTCGCCCCGGCCGGAAAGGAGAACCAGCCGACGGTCACCGGTTCGGTGGCGAGCTCGGCGAGACCGAGGGGAACGCCGGAGTCGAGGGCCGGTGTGCTGATGGTGGCGTCGTGCAGCAAGTGGGGCGCGATGTGTCCGCAGTTGATGACTTGTACCTCGTCGTGCGCGTCGACGTTGAGGATGAGCGCGGTGACGAAGCGTTCGTCGTCGCCGGTCCGCGCGGCGTAGGAGTTGTGCCGTACGACAGAGGCATCGAGGGCGTCGACGAGCGCGGTCAGGGTCGGCTCCCGGTGGGCCGCCTCCCGGAACGCGCCGATGACCGCGAACGCGGCACCGACGGCGGGCAGGCCCTTGCCCTGCACATCGCCGATCAGGACCCGGGTTCCCCAGGGCGACTCGACGACGTCGTAGATGTCGCCGCCGACCAGCCGGTCCTCCTGGACGGGCTCGTACGCGCCGTCGACCAGGACGTCGTCGGTGAGCAGGGGCAGCGGGCGCAGGATGTGACGCTGCATCGCCGCAGCGGTGGAGCGCAGCCGCAGCATCTCGTCCTCGCGGCGGATACGACGGTGGCAGGCGTATACGGAGGCCACGCCCAGGGCGAGGGTGAGCAGCATCATGAGGCCCCTGTCGAGCCACGACCGCCCGTCGCCGTGCCGGAGCAGCACGATGACGACGACCACGAGCGCGATCCACGCAGCCACGAACTTCGTCTGGCGCACGGTGCACAGCGCGGACGCCGCCGCCGGCAGGAAGACGAGGAGCCCGAGAAGCCACACCGGGGAATCGGACAGGGCACCGAGGACCAGCACCAAGAGGGTCACCAGCGCGACGCCGATCACCACCTCGACGTTGCGCGGTGGTTCGATGCTCTCGACGGGGCGCGCGGAACGCTTCGGATGGGTTTGCGGCACGGAACCTCCCGGGCAGGTGGTGTACTCCCCGTACGTTAGGCAGGCCCGGACGTGGGTGAGCCGCGCCCCGCCGGACGATGCCCCCGTGCGGTGAACGGCGTGACCAGCGATCCGGGACCCGGGATCCGGGTGTACGGGCGGTGCGAGGCACACCCCGGTCCGGGCGATTCAGGTACGTCCACGACAGGTTCCGGGAAAGGCGACTTCCTGAGAGTGGGGTAATGTGCCGCCGCGAAGAATCCGCCCGAGCCGCGCCGAGGCCGGACACGGCGGCCGTCCGAGGGGGAGCTGGATGCTGCAGTCATTGGGGCTGGGCCCGGCCGAAGAGGCCGTCTACACCGCACTGCTGGCCCGACCGACCGCCTGCGCGCAGGACCTCGTCCGGCAGACCGGACTTGACGAGGCCGAGACCACCCGCATCCTGCTCGATCTGACCGCACGTGGTCTGGCCGCGGTCGCCACCGAGGCCGGGAGCGGGGTGTCCGACCCGTCCGACCACGACGCCGGCGCCCGGCCCGCCCGCTACCGGCTCACACCGCCCTCAGTGGCCCTGGCCCCGATACTCGTCGAGCAGCGCAACGCACTGCACCGGGCCGAGACCGCGTTCTCGATGCTGACCGAGCAGTACCGCAGTACCGCCGCGCACCCCGCGGGCAGCGTCGTGGAGGTGGTCGTCGGCGTGGAGCAGGTGGCACACCGGTTCCACCAACTGCAGCGCGGTGCCCAGCGGGAGCTGCTCGTCCTCCTCGTCGGCGCCCCCACCGCGGTGCCGCGCGACGACGCCGAAGTGTCGGAGAGTTCCGCCCTGGACCGCGGAGTCGATTTCCGTGTCGTGGCCGCCAAGGACTATCTCGACGGTCCCGACGTGGCGCGGGACATGAAGGCCGGCATCGCCGCGGGCGTCGAGGTGCGCCTCGCCGACTCGGTGCCGCTGAAGATGGTCGTGTCGGACCGGGAGCGCGCCATGGTGCCCCTCGACATGACGGACTCCGGCGGCGAGCCGAGCGCCATCGTGGTGCACCGCAGCGGTCTGCTGACGGCCCTGGTCCATCTCTTCGAGCGGGAATGGGCCGAGGCCCGGCCGCTGTACGCCACCACCACGGGGGTGCGCGCGCAGCCGGCCACCGAACAGCAGCCGACCGAGGGGGAACTGGAGGTCCTCGCCCTCCTGCTGGCAGGGGTCTCCGACCGGCGTGCGGCCTCTCAGCTCGGCCTCTCGATACGCACCGTGGAGCGGCGGACGCGCCGTCTCATGGACCTCGCGGGCGCTGACTCGCGCCTGCAACTGGGCTGGCACGCGGCCCGTGCGGGCTGGCTCTGACGTCCTGACCGGTCCTGAGGGCCCCTCCTCGACGACCTCGATCCGGCCGGGGCCGCGGCCTGCGGCCCGGGTCTCCACAGTGCCGAGGACTCCGATGACGGGACCTCATGTCGGAATTCCGACATGAGGGAGACCCGTCACGCGCGGCATCACTCCACGATCCGGATGTCTGCCAGGCTGCATCGGCAGCACGGCATGTTCACGGTTTCGAGTGGGGAGATCCATGCGCTCCATAACGCGTATAGCCATGGGCGCGGCTACCGCCGCCGCCCTGGCCGTCACGGCGGTCGCGCCTTCCGGGGCGGCTGATACGCCGCCTGACGGCGCCTCGGGTAAGAGACCCGTCATCGGCAACGGGGCCAAGGCGACGGGCGGCAAGCAGACGACGGTCACGCTCGTCACCGGCGACAAGGTGGTGGTGGCCACCGACAGGTCGGGTCACAGCTCCGCGGCCGTGCTGCCCCGCGAGGACGGCACGCAGCCGGTGGTGCAGACCTACCAGCTGGGCAAGGACCTCTACGTCTACCCCGAGGCCGCCTCCGCGGCGATCGCCGAGGGCAAGGTCGACGAGCAGCTGTTCAACGTCACCGGGCTCATCCGCCAGGGATACGACGACGCGCACACCGACACGCTGCCGCTCATCGCCACCTACCGGAACGGCGTGGACGTCGCGAAGAGCGCGCCGGCGGCTCCTCGCGGCTCCGAGCGGGGCCTGAGCCTCCCGGCTGTGGACGGCGTCGCGCTCGAGGCGGGCAAGGACTCCGCCGCCACGTTCTGGCGGGACATCACCGACACCCGCTCACGTGCCGCCTCCCCGCTGAAGAAGCTGTGGCTGGACGGCAAGGCCGAGGCCACGCTGGACCGTTCCACAGCGCAGGTGCACGCGCCGGAGGCCTGGGCGGCCGGCTACGACGGCAAGGGCACCAAGGTCGCCGTGCTGGACACCGGCGTGGACGCCGAGCACCCGGACCTGGTGAACCGGGTCACCGCGTCCAAGAACTTCACGGACTCGAAGACCACCGACGACAAGGTGGGCCACGGCACCCACACCGCCTCGACGGCCGGCGGGTCCGGAGCGGCCAGTGACGGCCGCAAGAAGGGTGTCGCCCCCGGTACCTCCCTGCTCATCGGCAAGGTCCTCAACGACGAGGGCTACGGTCAGGACTCCTGGATCATCGCCGGTATGCAGTGGGCCGTCGACCAGCACGCCGACGTCGTCTCCATGAGCCTGGGCAACCCCACGATCCGCGACTGCGCCGACCCGATGGCCCAGGCCACGCAGCAGCTCTCGCGGAACACCGACACCCTGTTCGTCGTCGCCGCCGGCAACGCCGGTCCGGCCACCGAGACGGTCTCCTCGCCGGGCTGTGTGCCCGGTGTGCTCACCGTCGGCGCCGTGGACCGTGACGACACGACCGCGGTGTTCTCCAGCCGCGGTCCCGTGGCCGTCACCCACACCCTCAAGCCCGAGATCGCCGCTCCCGGCGTCGACATCTCGGCGGCCAGTGCGGGCGGCCGCGGCGTCTACGCCTACCGCACGATGTCCGGCACCTCCATGGCGACCCCGCATGTCGCGGGCGCCGCGGCCGTCGTCCGCCAGGCCCACCCGGACTGGACCGCGCAGCAGATCAAGGCCGCCCTGGTCTCCTCCGCCCGCACCGGCGGCAAGGTCGCGGGCGCCGACCAGACCGGCGGTGGCGTCCTCGACGTGTTCGCCGCGGTGAACCAGAAGGTGCTCTCCGCACCCGCCGTCCAGGCCGGCAGTTACAACTGGCCGCAGGACGCCTCGGACCGCACCACCGTGCAGGTGCCCTTCACCAACACCGGCGAGAGGGACCTCACTCTGAGCCTGAAGGTCAGCGGTGTGCACGGCAACGACGGCAGCGAGATCCGCTCCGGCATCGTCAAGCCGGCGGAGGGCAAGGTGAAGGTCCCCGCGGGCGCCACGGCTCAGGTGCCGCTGCGGATCGACCCCACCGCCCGTCTGACGGACGCCCAGTACGGTGCGGTCACCGGCCGGATCCTCGCCACCGGAGGCGATGTGCACGTCTCCGTGCCCGTCACGCTCTACGTCCAGCCGCAGACGGTCACGCTCCGGGTCAAGGCCGTCGACCGTGACGGCAAGCCGGCCACCGGCTCCTCCTCCCTGGACCTCGTCAGCCTCGACACGGACAAGGGCGAGCGTCGTACCAACTCGGGCGCGACCGAGCAGACGTACAGCGTGCGCCCCGGCGACTACTCCCTCAGCAGCTTCGTGACGACGTACGGCGCGGACAACTCCCTTGAGTCGGTCAGCTACCTCGCGAACCCGCAGTTGCGGATCACCCGTGACACCACCGTCGTCCTCGACGCCCGCAAGGCCCACCAGGTGAGCGTGCGCACGGACCGTCCCTCGACGGTGACCAACACGACGCTCAGCTACTCCCGTACGTGGGACGACACCTGGGAGATATCCGGGTCGCTCGTGGCCGACCGGACGGTCCAGAAGTTCTACGCGGACATCGACGGACGTGCCGGGAACGGCACCTTCGAGTTCCGGCCCACCTGGCGTGCCTCCGGCTCCGAGGGCGGCTCGCCGTACGTCTACAACCTGTCGTTCCCGACGCGGGGTCCGCTGCACTCCGACCAGGTCTACCGGCCCGACGACGCCAGGCTGGCCCAGGTGGCCGAAACGTGGAACGCCATGGGCAAGGAGGCCGACTACCTCGACGCGTTGTTCCTGCGCCCCGCCGGCAGCAGTGGCTCCTACCTCCCCGTGAGCGCGTTCGGCACGATCCACGTGCCCGTCACCCGCACCGCCTACTACACGACCGGCGACGACGCCTGGTACCACGGCGCGATGACGAGCTTCCCGTTCGCCGCGTTCATGGGCGACCAGGAGCGCAGTTACCGGCCCGGGGAACGGCGTGCCGAGAAGTGGTACGGCGGTGCTCTGCGGCCCGGCGCGGCGCGCGACGCCGACGGCAAGCTGATGCTGGCCGCCGAGCGGCAGGGCGACCTGATGGGCTTCCAGAACGCGCTCTGGGTCGACGGATCGGGCGACCACTGGTCCTACGGCGGGTCGTTCGGCGACCTCGGCAACCTGGAGTTGAAGCGCAACGGTGAGCGGATCGGCGGCAGTTACGATCCGTACGGCGTGTTCCAGGTGCCGGACGAGGACTCCGCGTACGAACTCACCCAGAAGTTGGAGAAGATCTTTTCCGGGGACCGGAACTGGCTGCGCTCCACCGCGGTCACCACCACGTGGAGCTTCCGCTCCCACCGGGAGCCGGACGTCTACTCGCGCGGCCTGCCGATCCTCTCCCCGGTGTACGACCTGCCGGTGGACGGCCTGAACACCCTGCCCGCGAAGAGCGGCATCAAGGTCGGTCTGTCGGTCGAGGGCCACGCCGGGTACACCCCGGCCGCGCTCACCAAGGTCTCGCTGTCCTACTCCTACGACGGCGGCACCACCTGGACCCAGGCGCCGACCCAGAAGAAGGACGGCGAGTGGACGGCTGTCGTCGACCACACCGGTGCCACCGGCAAGCAGGTGATGACGAAGGCCGAGTTCACCGACGCCAACGGCAACGCGGTCACCCAGACCATCACCCGCGCCTACGACGTCCGCTGACCCCACGGTCTCCCGCCGGGCAGCCGTACAGCTCGTGTGAGCCGTACGGGTAGCGGCGGCACGGGCCGAGAGGGGGGGGGGGGCGGGGCGGGGGGGGGGGGGGGGCCCCCCCCCCCCCCCGGGGGGGGGGGGGGGGGGGGGGCCCCGCCGCCCGGGGGGGAAGCCCCCGCCCGGGCGGCCCGCGCCCCGCGCCGGCCCGCCTTGGGGTCCGGGGCGCCCCGGCGCGTGGGGGCCCCCTGCCCCGCAGATCCCGGCCCCCCGCCCCTCTTCGTGCACGGGTGCGGAGGGATCTCAGTAGCCGCGCCAGACGTTGTCGAACGCCGCGTCCTCGATCGCCCTGCGCTGCCGTACGGCCTGCAGCTCCTGGACGGCGGTTCCGACGGCGGCCAGAACCGCCGTGACCGCGTCCCCGGCGAGCTCGGGCGCATCGTCGGCCGGCGCGTCCCGCATTCCGGCGGCGGCCGCCAGGGCGACGAGCACGGGTTCGCCCGCTGCCCAGCGCTCCTCGGCCCGGCGCCGGTCCTGCGAGTCGACCGGTTCCGCCCGCCCGCCCCGCAGCGGATGGCGAAGGCCCCGCGGCCGGGTCGTCAGGCCCTCCCGCTCCAGCTCGTCGACGTACGCCGAGGACAGCCCGCGGCCCCGGCGCCACAGCCAGTCCTCGACCGACTCGTACGGCTCCTGTCGCACGAGAGCCGCGGCGGCCTCGTCCAGCAGGCGGTCCCCGGTGGGCGCCTGGGCGCTGGGCATGATGCGGTCGCCGTCCACGATCAGGCCCTTGGCCTCGATGAGGTCGAACACCTCGGCCCCCGCGAGCGCCAGCGACAGCTCGCCCTGCTCCACGGGGTGGTCGGGTGCGTCGGCCAGGGCAACGATCGCGAGGTCCCGTGCGGTGGTCATGAGCGGCTCCACGTCAGTCGGCCGAGTGCGGGGCGGGAGCGCCGGCGGCTCCCCGGTCGATTGTCGCCGCGCTCCGGGCGATGCGTGCCCTCTTACGACCATGTCGTCCCGGAATCCGATCCGCAGCATGGAGGGGGCCAGAAGATCGTCATCTGTCCGGGGGAGAGACCCGTTCCCCCCGGACCGGTGTCGTTCCGGGCCGGGGGATCGCTCAGTGGCTCCTGAAGGCGTCCAGGATGCGCTCGGCGGCCAGCGTCGCGGTGAGCCGTCCGTCGCGGACCTGCTGTTCGAGCTCCGGCGTCAGGGAGCGGACCGCCGGGTCGGTGTGCAGCCGGTCGAGGAGCTCGTCACGGACCATGGCCCACGTCCAGTCGAGCTGCTGATCGCGCCGGCGGCCGGCGAGGCGCCCGGTGGAGTCGAGCAGGGCGCGGTGCTGTTCGAGCCGTTCCCAGACGGCGTCGAGGCCGGTCGACTCGCGTGCGCTGCAACTGAGCACGGGCGGTGTCCAGAAGGCGTCCTTTCCGTGCATCAGGCGCAGGGCGCCCGCCAACTCCCTTGCCGCTGCCCGCGCGTCGCGCTCGTGCGGGCCGTCCGCCTTGTTGACGCTGATCACGTCGGCCAGCTCGAGGACGCCCTTCTTGATGCCCTGAAGCTGATCGCCGGTGCGGGCGAGGCTGAGCAGGAGGAAGGAGTCGACCATGTTCGCGACCGCGGTCTCGGACTGGCCGACGCCGACGGTCTCCACGAGCACCACGTCATACCCGGCGGCTTCCATCACGATGATCGACTCGCGCGTCGCCTTGGCGACACCGCCGAGCGTGCCGGCCGTGGGGGAGGGACGCACGAAGGCCGCCGGGTCGACGGCCAGGCGCTCCATGCGGGTCTTGTCGCCGAGGATGGAGCCGCCGGTCCGGCTGGAGGACGGGTCGACGGCGAGCACGGCGACCCGGTGCCCGAGACCGGTGAGCATCGTGCCGAAGGCGTCGATGAACGTCGACTTGCCGACGCCCGGCACACCGGTGATCCCGATCCTGCGGGACCGTCCGCTGTGTGGCAGCAGCTCGGTCAGCAGCTCCTGGGCCAGCGCCCGGTGTTGGGGCCGGGTGGACTCGACGAGGGTGATGGCGCGAGCGACGAGCGCCCGCTTCCCGTCGAGAACACCCTTGACGTAGGTGTCGAGGTCGATGGCCATGGACTCACCGGCTCACAGGTCGTCGTGCCCGAGCCCGGCCGCCAGCCGCGTCACCAGGTCGTGGGCGGCATCCGGGATCACCGTGCCGGGCGGGAACACCGCGGCCGCCCCCATCTCCAGGAGCGTCGGCACGTCCTGTGGCGGGATGACACCGCCCACCACGATCATGATGTCGCCGCGCCCCTCCTCGGCGAGTGCCTCGCGCAGCGCCGGTACGAGGGTGAGGTGACCGGCGGCCAGCGACGACACCCCGACGATGTGCACGTCCGCCTCCACGGCCTGCCGCGCCACCTCGGCCGGGGTCTGGAACAGCGGGCCGACGTCCACGTCGAAGCCGAGGTCGGCGAAGGCGGTCGCGATCACCTTCTGGCCGCGGTCGTGGCCGTCCTGGCCCATCTTGGCGACGAGGATGCGCGGCCGACGCCCCTCGGCCTCGGCGAACTCGTCGACGCGGGCCCGGGTGCGGTCCACCGACGGCGACTCGCCTGCTTCGTTGCGGTACACACCCGAGATCGTACGGATCTGCCCGGCGTGGCGGCCGTACACCTTCTCCAGGGCGTCGGAGATCTCCCCGACGGTCGCCTTGGCGCGGGCCGCGTTCACGGCGAGCTCCAGTAGGTTGCCCTCCCCGGCCGCCGCCCGGGTGAGGGCGTCGAGCGCGTCCTGGCAGGCGGTGGCGTCGCGTTCGGCACGCAGACGGCGCAGCTTGGCGATCTGCTGCGAGCGCACCGAGGAGTTGTCGACCTTGAGGACCTCGATCTGTTCGTCGGAGTCCACCCGGTACTTGTTCACCCCGATCACCGGCTGCCGCCCGGAGTCGATCCGTGCCTGGGTACGGGCCGCGGCCTCCTCGACACGGAGCTTGGGAATGCCCGCGTCGATGGCCTGCGCCATGCCGCCCGCGGCCTCGACCTCCTGGATGTGCTGCCAGGCGCGGCGGGCCAGGTCGTAGGTCAGCTTCTCGACGTACGCGCTGCCGCCCCACGGGTCGATGGCCCGGGTCGTGCCGGACTCCTGCTGGATCAGGAGCTGCGTGTTGCGGGCGATGCGCGCGGAGAAGTCGGTGGGCAGCGCCAGCGCCTCGTCGAGGGCGTTGGTGTGCAGCGACTGGGTGTGTCCCTGGGTCGCGGCCATCGCCTCGACACAGGTACGTGTGACGTTGTTGAACACGTCCTGCGCGGTCAGCGACCAGCCCGAGGTCTGTGAATGGGTGCGCAGGGAAAGGGACTTGGCGTTCTTCGGGTCGAACTGCCGCACCAGCTTGGCCCACAGCAGCCGCGCGGCCCTCAACTTGGCGATCTCCATGAAGAAGTTCATGCCGATCGCCCAGAAGAAGGAGAGCCGGGGCGCGAACGCGTCCACGTCCAGGCCCGCCTCCTGTCCGGCGCGGAGGTACTCCACGCCGTCGGCGAGGGTGTAGGCCAGCTCCAGGTCGGCTGTCGCGCCCGCCTCCTGGATGTGATAGCCGGAGATCGAGATGGAGTTGTAGCGCGGCATCCGCTGCGAGGTGTAGGCGAAGATGTCGGAGATGATCCGCATCGACGGCTTCGGCGGATAGATGTAGGTGTTGCGGACCATGAACTCCTTGAGGATGTCGTTCTGAATGGTCCCGGCCAGCTTCTCGGGCGGTACGCCCTGCTCCTCGGCGGCCACGATGTACAGCGCGAGTACGGGGAGCACGGCGCCGTTCATCGTCATCGACACGGTCATCTTGTCCAGCGGGATGCCGTCGAAGAGCTGCCGCATGTCGAGGATCGAGTCGATCGCGACACCCGCCATGCCGACGTCACCGGTGACCCGTGGGTGGTCGCTGTCGTAGCCCCTGTGGGTGGGCAGGTCGAAGGCGACCGACAGGCCCTTCTGGCCGGCCGCGAGGTTGCGCCGGTAGAAGGCGTTCGACTCCTCGGCCGTGGAGAAGCCCGCGTACTGACGGATCGTCCAGGGCTGGTTCACGTACATCGTCGGGTACGGGCCGCGCAGGTACGGGGCGACGCCCGGGAAGGTGTCGAGGAAGTCGAGGCCCTCCAGATCCTGCCCGGTGTAGAGCGGCTTCACCGTGATGCCTTCGGGCGTCTCCCACAGCAGGTCGTCGCCGTCGGTGGCCCGCTTGACCGCGGTGCGCCAGTCGTCCGTGCCGGCGCCGACGGCCGGTGTCCCGAGCTCTACCGCAGAGAAGTCGGGGACGGAAGGGATGGACATCAGGACACTCCCATGCGGTCGAGCGTGGCGGAGAGCGCGGCCACGGCGTCACAGCCGGCGAAGACGTATGTGTCGACCCCGGCATACGGTCCGGGCCGGCCCGCGAGGAACACGTGCCGCGCGCCCGCGGCCCGCAGGGTGCCGGCGGTGGCCTCGGCCTGCTCCTCGTACACCGTGTCGCTGGAGCACAGGCACACCTCCTGGGCCCCGCTCTCCTCGAACGTGCCGTCGGTGACGGGCTCGATGCCGCCGGCCTGGAACAGGTTGGCCGCGAAGGTGAGGCGTGCGGTGTGCGCGGTGGCCGGGCCCAGCGCGGCCAGATACACGCGGGGACGGCCGCCGGTCGCCGCGAGGTGGGCGTCCGAGCGGGCCCGCAGAGCCTCGAACGCCTCGTCCCGCCGCACGCGGGGCAGGCCGCCGGAGGGCGGAGCCTCGGCGGGCACGCGCTCGACCGGCTTCTCATCGAGGTGCGGGAACTCGCTCACGCCGGTGACGGGTTCACGCCGCTCGGCGAGTCGCACGCTGCGCGCCGCCCAGGTCTCGGCGAGCCGTTCGCGGACGAGACCCGAGCGCAGCGCAGCGCGCTGACCGCCCTCGCGCTCGATGGTCCGGAAGAACTCCCATGCCGCGTGGGCGAGTTCATCGGTCAGCCGCTCCACGTACCAGGAGCCGCCCGCGGGATCGATCACCCGGGACAGATGCGATTCCTCGATGAGGATCGTGGAGGTGTTGCGCGCGATACGGCGGGCGAACCCGTCGGGCACGCCGATCGCGCTGTCGAAGGGCAGTACCGTCACCGCGTCCGCGCCGCCCACGCCGGCGGCCAGCGTCGCGACCGTGGTCCGCAGCATGTTCACCCACGGGTCACGCCGGGTCATCATCACCGGCGACGTCACGGCGTGCTGCACCTGGGCGCCCGTCTGCGGCGCCCCGCACACCTCGGCGACCCGGGCCCACAGCCGGCGCGCGGCGCGCAGCTTGGCGACGGTCAGGAACTGATCGGCGGTCGCGGCGAACCGGAACTCCGTCTGCGCCAGGGCTTGTCGAGTGCTGAGCCCCGCCTCGGTGAGCTCACGCAGGTACGCGACGCCGGTCGCCAGCGCGCAGCCGAGTTCCTGTGCGGCCGACCCGCCCGCCTCGTGGTACGGCAGAGCGTCCACGGTCAGCGCGCGCAGGCCCGGGTACTGCCGGGCGCACAGCGCGGCCAGCTCGGTGACCGGCGGGCCGTCGTACCGCAGCCCGGTGCGGGCCTCGTGGCCCAGCGGGTCCGCGCCGAGGTTGCCGCGCGCCGCGTCCGGGGCGATGCCCGACTCCTCGTACAGGCGCAGCAGTTGACGTGCGGCGGCGTCGACTTCGGCGCCGGCGTCCAGGACGATCGGAGCCAGGTCCAGATAGACACCGTCGAGGGCGCCGGGCAGCGCGGCGACGGGAATGCCGGAGGAGCCCACGGTGAGCCACACGGAGGTGACGCCGTTCTCCAGGTCGGCCAGGACGGCTGCCGGGTCGGCGACGGCGTGCCGTTGGCGCACGTCCCAGCCGCCGACGCTGTTCCCCTCGGCGCGTCCGCCGCGTACGAACGGCGCGAAGCCGGGCAGGCCGGTGGCAGGGGCGTCATCGCGCGCGGTGTAGAGAGGGCGGGCGCGGAGCCCGTCCTCCAGCGCGGTGGACAGGGCGTCTTCCGCTGCGGAGCTCGAGACTTCCTTTCCCGACTTGCGCAGGACACCCGAGACCAGGTGCTGCCACTGCTCATATGTCGCGTCAGGAAACTCGGCCGCCAGGGAGAGCCCGTCGTCAGGCAGGACCGTCATGCTCGGATGCTAGGTCAGACCGACAGAAGAGCAGCACACCGTAGGGGTGTGACCTTGTTCTCCTTGCCCAGGGGGCGTGGTTCGTCTATTGGCCGGGAACCGGCCGCTGTCCGTGCGGGACACCCAATGGCATCGGCACGCCTGCGTGCTCTCGGCCGTCGCGGTCGACCGGCGCTGTTCGCCCGTGAGTTGTTCCGTCGCCCAGTCGTCACCGATCGATGCCCTGTGCCATGCGCGTTGACGCGGAGCAACGTTGCCGACCCGCCGGGGCGCGGCGGGTCGGCAACGTTGCTCAGCTGAGGGCCGTTCAGCCCCGCTGTTCGGCCGGGCTCTGTTCGACCGCCGGATGTCCGGTCGTCTGCCGCTCGGCGACGCGGCCGCGGACCGCGAACCAGCCGATGACCAGACCGATGGCGATCAACGGGACACAGGCCACCGACCAGGCGGCGTCACCACCGTCGACGCACATGAGCACCACGACGACGCCGAGGAAGGCGAGCGTGAGCCAGGAGGTGAAGGGCGCGCCGGGCAGCCGGAACGCGGGGCGCTCCAGCTCGCCGCGCAGCGCCTTGCGGCGCAGCACCATCTGGCAGACCATGATCATCACCCAGGTGCCGATCATGGTGATCGCGGAGAAGTTCAGCACGATGGAGAACGCCCGCTCCGGCACGACGTAGTTGAGGACGATGCCGAGGATGTAGCAGCAGGCGGTCAGCAGGACGCCGCCGAACGGCACGCCCCGCTTGTTCATCTTCGTGGTGAACGCGGGCGCCGAACCGGCCAGGCCCATCGAGCGCAGCACGCGGCCAGTGGAGTAGAGACCGGAGTTGCAGCTGGAGAGAGCCGCCGTGAGGATCACGAAGTTCATGATGCCGCTGATACCGGGAACGCCCAGCTTGCCCATCAGCGTCACGAAGGGCGACTCGCCGGCCTTGTACGCGGTCCACGGCAGCAGGAGGACGAGCAGCAGCACGCTGCCGACGTAGAAGAGCACGATGCGCCACGACACGGAGTTGATGGCGCGCGGGATCACCTTGCGCGGGTTCGCGGTCTCGCCGGCGGCGATGCCGACCATCTCGATCGCGGCGTACGCGAAGACCACGCCCTGGATGAGCACGACGGCGGCGAGCAGGCCGTTGGGCAGCATGCCGCCGTGGTCGGCGATCAGCTGCGGGCCCGTGCTGTGGCCGTCGACGGGGTGCCGGCTGGCCAGCAGCCAGCAGCCGATGGCGAGGAACGCCAGGATCGCGGCGACCTTGATGATCGAGAACCAGAACTCGAACTCGCCGAACCAGCGCACGGAGATGAGGTTCGCGACCAGCACCACGAGCAGCGCGAACAGGGCCAGCGTCCACTGGGGAATGTCCCGGAACGCCGCCCAGTAGTGCAGATACATGGCCACCGCGGTGATCTCCGCGATGCCGCTGCACACCCAGTGCAGGAAGTAGACCCAGCCCGCCGTGTACGCGGCCTTCTCGCCGAGGAACTCACGCGAGTACGAGACGAACGAACCGGACGTCGGCCGGTGCATCACCAGCTCGCCCATGGCGCGCGAGATGAAGAAGGCGAACAGGCCGGTGAGCGCGAAGATGACGACCAACGACGGGCCGGCCGCGTGCAGTCGTTCGCCGGCGCCGAGGAAGAGGCCGGTGCCGATGGCGCCGCCGATCGCGATCATCTGGACCTGACGGTTGCGCAGACCGGCGGTGTAACCCCCCTCGCGGATGGCGCCTGTCGCGCCACCCCCGGCCGCAGCGGCAGGGGCCTGCGCCGGCCGGGCCTGCGGCTCGGCTTGTGCTGTGTGCTCCATGTTTCTCCGACGTGCATCGCGGTACACCGCACCCGCGCGCATGCACGCACACACGCGAAAGCGAACGCCGGCAAGCGGCGCGGCATACCTGTTGGACAGGGCCCGTCCCCCCGTACGGCGGGCCGGCAGAGCGGGACAGCGGTGGACCTGGCGTGATGCTGTGCGGATCACGCGAGGAACGCGGTGTCCCCGTGGCGCGCCGCGGGACGACCACGCGGCGACATGCCACCTTAAACCGTTTCCTGGGGCAACTTTTCCCAGGTGGGGAGCGCCCCTACGAAGACGGCCGGTCGGTCAGCCCGAGCAGCGACGCGGCCTGCGCCGCACCGGACTCCGCGACCACCTCGGCCACCGTCTGGGCGGGCCTGACCGGAGCGAACGTCACCGCACCCGTATCCGACACGGCATACCCGTACACAGCGGGACGCGGAAGGCTGTTGTAGTGGAAATGGGTCGAGAAGTAGTAGGCCCCCGTGTCGTACAGGGCGACCAGATCACCGGGCGCCAGCTCGGGCAGCTCCCGCTCCCGCGCCACCAGATCCCCGGCGAAACAGCACGGCCCGGCCACGTCCTGCACCAGCGGCTCGGTCGTCCTGGGCCGGCCGTCGGCGTCGAACGCGCCCACGCGCAGCGGCCACGACTCGGGCACGAACACGGTGCGCGTGGCCACCTGCGCCCCGGCGTGCGTGACGGCGATCCGCCGGCCGCCGGAGGTCTTGGTGTACTCGACGTACGCCATGATCAGGCCCTGCTTGGCCAGCAGCGACCGCCCGAACTCGGTGACGAGCGCGTAGCGCCCGTCGAACAGGCCGGGCACGGTCTCCCGCAGCAGCCGCGCGTACTGCGCGAAGGCCGGGGTCACCTCGTCCGAGGCGAAGTTCACGGGCAGGCCGCCGCCGATGTCGAGGGTGTCGATCTGCTGCCGGCCGACGTGCGCGTTGATCTTCTCCGCCAGCTCGTACGCGGCCCGCACCCCTTCGGCCATCAGTTCCAGCGCGACGCCCTGCGAGCCGGTGTGGGTGTGCAGCCGGGTCATCCACGGGCGCAGCCGGTAGGCGTCGAGCACCCACTGCTCCGCGCCCTCGTCGCGCAGCGCCACGCCGAACTTGGAGGTGGCCGTCGCCGTGCTCATCGCCCCGATCGAACCGCTGCCGACCTGCGGGTTGACCCGCAGCCCCACAGGCGCGCAGCCGACGCCGAGATCGGCGACGACGGCGTCGACACGGTCCAGCTCCTGCGGGTTGTCTGCGTTGACCGCGATGCCGTGGGCGAGAGCGTCACGCAGCTCGTCCAGCGTCTTGGCCGGGGAGTCGAAGACGATCCGCTCGGCGGGGACACCCGCGGCACGGGCCAGTTCCAGCTCACCGGCACTGGCCACCTCCGCGCCCACGCCCTCGCCGTTCAGCAGCGCGAGGACCGGCACGAGCGAGGCGGCTTTCACCGCGAACGTGTGCTGTACCGAGACCCCGTCGAAGGCGAACGCCTCGCGGAGCTCGCGGGCGGCGCCACGGATCCCTTCCACATCGAGCAGGCCGAGGACGGGCGCCTGTGCGCCGACCAGGCCCTGCTCGGCGGCGGCACGCACGGCCGCCTCCCTGCGGAGGACGGATTCCGGGGCCATGGTCATGGGTGTTCCTGCCTTCTCACTGCGCACTGCCGGCTGTGTGCCCGGCGGATCGTTCGCCGGGCGGGCCGCCGACTGCGACGGCCCGCGGGCGGTGTCCACGCCACCGGCTCGTCACCCGTGCGCTCCGCCCCGGTTCACTGTGCGGCCCCGAGCCCCGCGCTGTCTGCGTGCTCCGGCACGAAGTCCGGGCCGCTCCCGTCGTGGCCGCGCACAGGCGTCGGGCCCCGCCCACGCCTCCATGGTGCGCCCGCACGATGCGCAGGGGGAGGTCGTGGTGCGCCCGCACCACACCCGTTCAGGGCAGCGGGATCAGCCCGGCCCGCCGCAGCCCCAGCTCCACCAGCAGCCGTACGTCGGGATCGGTGAGGTCGATGCCGCACAGTTCACCGGCACGGCGCAGCCGGTACCGCAGCGTGTTGGTGTGGACCCCCACGTAGCGGGCCGTGGCCGCCGCGTCACCGAAAAACACCAGGTGCGCGGCGACGGTGCGCGGCAGGTCCGTGCCGTGCCGCTCGTCGTGCTCGAGCAGTGCCGCCACCGCGTCGGCGGCCGACGGCACGTGCTCGGCGACCGCATCGGTCACCCGGAGCGCGTCCATGGCGAACCGGACGTCCTCGGCGCCGGCCGTCTCCGGTCCGCCGCGCTCGCGCAGCACCCGCAGCACCTGGGCGGCCCCCGCACGGGACGCGGCGGCGTCGCCGAGGCCCCCGACGGCGGGCCCCACCGCGACCAGCGGCCGCACCCCGGCGCCGCGCAGCACGGCGGCCAGGTCGCGTGCCAGCCGGTCCACGCCGTCCCCCGCCCCGGTCCCGGCCACCAGGACGTCGAGCCGGTCGCCGTCGCGGTGCGCGAACGCCGGTGTGTGATGCGCCGCCACGCGAAGGGATGCCAGACGGAAGGCCCGGTCCAGTCCGTCCGGGGCGATCGGTGCCCCGGCGGAGGCGGTGAGTACGGTGCACGCCTGTCCGGCCTCGACCCCGAGCACGGCCGCCGCCGCGGACACGTCCGGCGGGCGCTCCTCGAACAGGGCCCGCACCGCGTACCGGCGGCGGCTGGCGGCGGACCGGGACCGCAGGCGGTGGTGCAGCAGATGCGGTACGGCGATGACGGCCGCCTGCCGCAGGGCGTCCCGGGCTCCGGACGGCAGCGGTTCACCGTCGGCGGCCGCCCACAGCGAGCCGAGGATCTCGTCGCCGGCCCGCACGGCGACGGCGAGGCGTTCGGGGAACCGCGCGTCAGCGGGCCGGTGCACCACGTCGCCGCTCGCCCACAGCGTGGTGAGGAAGCCGCTCTCGGCGAGTTCGGTCACTCGCCAGCTCGGCACCCGGCGGCCCAGGATCGTCAGCCTGCGCAGCGGGTCGGCGGTGTCGGCGGTCGGGGAGTACGCCAGGACGTTCGACTCGGGGTCCTCGACGGTGATCGCGCCGCCCACCAGCGCGGCCAGCGCCAGGGCGAGGCCCGGCAGATCACCGAGCGCCACATCGGCCGACGCCTCGGTGGGCGCCGCCGTACCGGTACGGGCGATGGCCGCCCGCAGCAGCCCGATCAGCTCGCCCCACTCGATCCACGGGGCCCGGGCGAGCAGGGCGGTCGACACCTCGTCGGCCGCCTCGGCGAGCGAGGGCGCGACCCCCTGAGCGCCACGCCGCAGCACCACGGCCGCCGCCCCGGCGCGGTCCGCGGCACGCAGCACGCCCGCGGCACCCGGCGCGGACGTGTCGACGCCGGGCGCGATGAGGATCCGCCCCCGTGCCTGCAAGGTCTCGCCCTCGTCGAACACCCCGGCCCCGCTCACCGGCACGTCCGTGCCGCACGGCGCCCGCAGCACCTCGACCACCTCCGGCCCGACCACTCCGACGGCCTGCCCCAGCGTGGGCGAACCACCTCCGTGCGCGGCGGCGTCGGGCGAGGGAGGAGGGCCGGGCGGGGAAAGCTGCATGACCCAAGTGTCACCGATGCCGCCCGGCCGACGGCCCAGGGTGAGCACCCACCCGGCTCCGGAACCGATCGTGGTGCCGTCTTCTCCACGGTTTCGGCCGGATGGGGCCGAGGGGTGTCCCCGGGATCACCGGGTACTCGGGCTGGGTCGTGTCGGCCGTCCCCTGCGCGTTGCGGGGACATCCGCCGGGCGGCAGTCATGATCGAACGGGAGAACACTGGAGCAGCGTCGGATCGAGTGCCTGGAGAGATGGTCGTGGACACGGACGGAAAGCACAGCGCGGAGCAGCTGCACTGTCTGGTCACCGGAGCGTCCGGATACATCGGAGGACGCCTGGTACCGGAACTGCTGGCGGCCGGTCACCGGGTCCGCTGCCTGGCCCGCTCGCCGGGCAAGCTGCGTGACCACCCCTGGGCGGCCGCCGCCGAGACGGTGCGCGGAGACGTCACCGACGCCGAGTCGGTCGAAGCGGCCATGCGTGGCGTCGATGTCGCGTACTACCTCGTGCACTCCCTCGGATCCGGGTCCGGCTTCGAGGACACCGATCGCCGCGCGGCCCGGATCTTCGCCGAGCGGGCGCACGCAGCCGGCGTACGGCGCATCGTCTATCTCGGAGGGCTCACTCCGCAGGACGTACCCGAGAAGTCCCTCTCCCCGCACCTGCGCTCCAGGGCTGAGGTCGGCCGCATCTTCCTCGACGCCGCGGTGCCCGCCACCGTGCTCAGGGCCGCTGTCGTGATCGGCTCGGGGTCGGCGTCGTTCGAGATGCTGCGCTATCTGACGGAGCGGCTGCCGGTGATGGTCACCCCGAGCTGGGTGCACACCCGCACGCAGCCCATCGGGGTCCGCGACGTGCTGCGCTATCTCGTCGGCTCGGCCACCATGCCCACCGACGTCAACCGGGCCTTCGACATCGGCGGGCCGGACGTCCTGACGTATCGGGAGATGATGCGCCGCTACTCCGAGGTCGCCGGACTGCGGCGGCGGATCATCGTGCCGGTGCCCATGCTCACCCCGCGGCTGTCCAGCCACTGGGTCGGCCTCGTGACCCCGGTGCCGGCGTCCATCGCCCGGCCCCTCACGGAGTCGCTTCGCCACGAGGTCGTCTGCCACGAGCACGACATCGCCCGCTACGTGCCCGACCCGCCGGGCCGGCCTCTGCCGTTCGACGAGGCACTGGCCCTGGCGCTGCGCAGGGTACGGGAGGCGCAGGTCGCCACCCGGTGGTCGTCCGCCGCCCTCCCCGGTGCGCCCAGTGACCCGCTGCCCACCGATCCCGACTGGGCCGGCGGCAGCCTCTACCAGGACGAACGGGAACTGTCCGTCGAGGCATCCCGGCAGGCCCTGTGGAAGGTGATCGAGGGGATCGGCGGCGACAACGGCTGGTACTCCTTCCCGCTGGCCTGGGCGGTCCGCGGCTGGATGGACCGGTTCGTGGGCGGAGTCGGCCTGCGCCGCGGGCGACGTGACGCGGAGCGTCTGCGAGTCGGCGACTCGCTGGACTTCTGGCGCGTCGAGGAGATCGAACCCGAACACCTGCTGCGGCTGCGCGCGGAAATGAGGCTGCCGGGCCTGGCGTGGCTGGAGATGTACGTCGAGGCGGGCACCGAGGGCCGCACCCGCTACCGGCAGCGCGCTCTGTTCCACCCCCGCGGCCTGCTGGGCCATGCCTACTGGTGGTCCGTCTCCCCCTTCCACGCCGTCGTCTTCGGTGGCATGGCCCGCAACATCACCCAGGCCGCCGCCAAGGGCATGAGCGCCCGCAAGTAGCTCCCGCACCGACCGCGTCCGGCACTCGTGCCGCGAGCGAAGACAGCGGCACGAGCGCGCACACCCCGCGTCACCGCCGGGGAGTGGGCCCGCGCGGTCAGCTGACGGCCGGCCGGCGACCGGCCCAGGGGAGGGCGAGTTCGAGGGTGCGGGACACCTGGAGCAGGAGGTCCTCCCGCCACGGCGCGGCGACGATCTGGATGCCCACGGGCAGGCCGGTGGCCTCGTCGTGGTGGACGGGGAGGGAGATCGCCGGCTGGCCGGTCACGTTGAACACCGACGTGAACACCCCCATGGGATAGCTGTTCACCAGTGCTCTCAGGGGATCGTCCCCGGTACCCGTCCGCCAGGCACCGACGAGCGGCGGAAGACAGGCCATCGTCGGCGTCACGAGGAGGTCGAAGCCGGCGAGGAAGCCTTCGACGATGCGCCGCGACAACTGCTGCGTCCTGCGCACCCCTTCCGCGTACGCCCACGAGTCGATCGCTTGTGCCGCCTCCCGCAGAGCGCGATTGTGCGGCTCGACACGGTCCGGTTCCGCGAGCGCGATCCCGGCACCGCCGACGTTCCACAAGGTCGTGAACGCGGTGACCAACTCGTCGGTCGACGATGTGCTGGCCGGCGGATTCGAGCGTCCGCAGAGCGACGTCGACGGCTTCGACGCACGCCGGGTGCACGCGTATCCCGTCGATCGGGGAGTCGGTGAGCGCACCGACGCGCAGCCCGGTCGGTGCGTCCGTCTCCATCGCGGCGGCGAAGGACGCGCGCGGCGTCGGCGGCGACCACCACGCGCCGGGGTCGTGGCGCGCCAGCACGTCGAGGGCCGCCGCGGTGTCCGCCACCGAGCGGGTGAGCACGCCGCCGGTGCCGAGACCCTCCACCTCCACGACGGCGCCGGTGACCCGGCCGCGGGTGGGCTTGAGGCCGACGAGGCCGTTGCACGACGCGGGGATCCGTATCGACCCGCCGCCGTCCTCGGCGTGGGCGATCGGCGCCATCCCGGCGGCGACGGCGGCGCCCGCTCCGCTCGACGACCCGCCGGGCGTGCGGTCCGGGTCCCACGGGTTGCGCGAGATGCCCAGGGCGTCGCTCTCGGTGAAGGGCAGGCTGCCGAACTCGGAGGTGGTGGTCTTGCCCAGCAGGACGAAGCCCGCGTCCACGAACCGTCGCACGACCGGGTCCGAGGCCTCGGCCGGGGGCCGCCCCGCGCCGGCGGACCCATGGGTGGTGGGCCAACCGGCCACGTCAGCAAGGTCCTTGACCGGCAGCGGGACGCCGTGGAACGGCGGGAGGTCTTCGACGGACGCGGCCCGCGCCACCGCATCGGCAGCGCGGGACGCGGCTTTGCGGACGTCGTCGTCGGCCCGGTGGCAGAAGGCGTTCAGCCCGGGGTCGAGCCGGTCCATCCGCTCGAGACAGCAGTCGGCCAACTCGACCGGGCTCACCTCCTTCCTGCGGACTGCCGCGGCGAGTTCGACGGCGGGTGTGAACGGGTCGATCGGCGAGCGCATCACGGGTGGCCCTTTCCGGTACGGGGCGTGCGGGAGCCGTCAGTGTCGTCGCGCACCGGACATCGCGTCTTGGACGAATGTCCCGTAGCTTTGGCGCCATGCGATCCGGCGAGCCGGCCCATGACGCCGCGTCGGTGTGGGACATCGCCACACCGCCGCGGCACGGTCGGCTGCCGGGAGTCAGCATGGCCGGATTCCGGGCCCGTACAAGCGACTTCGTCGACCTGGGCCTGGTCCCGTACCCGGCCGTCACGGTGGCCGTCGACCTGAGCGACCGGCCGCTCGTCGTCGACGACCACAGCGGTCGGCAGGAGAGCGGCAGCGTCGTCGTGGGGCTCGCGTCCGGCGGCGTTCGAGGACGCGGCCGGGACATCGAGTGCCTGCAGGTGCGGCTGTCGCCGCCGGTCGCGCACGCGGTACTGGGCGCCTGCGCGGAGCCGGGTGCCACGGTGCTCTCCCTCGACGGCCTCTGGGGCCGTGACGCCGCGCGCACCCAGGAGCAACTGCGAGCTGCCGGGTCATGGGAGGCCCGGTTCGCGATGATTGAGGCCGCGCTCCTTCGACGACACGAGGCGGGCCGAGCGGTCGACCCCGAAGTCGCCTTCGTGTGGGGGCAGATGGTGACACATCGGGGAGGGGTCCGCGTCGAGCGGCTGGCGGCCGAGGTCGGGTGGAGCCGTAAGCGTCTGTGGTCCCGGTTCCGCGCCCAGATCGGTCTCACCCCCAAGCGCGCAGCGCAGCTTGTGCGCTTCGACCAGGCGGCCCACCGGCTGGCCGTGGGGCACAGCGCCGCTCGGGTGGCGGCGGAGATCGGCTACGTCGACCAGTCGCACCTCCATCGAGATGTCATGGCCTTCGCCGGGGTGACGCCCACGGCTGTCGCGGCCGCGCCGTGGCTCGCGGTGGACGACGTCGCATGGGCCGCCCCCGCCTACCTGTCCTCCTCCTGACCCACGGTCCGCACCCGGCAGGCGCGGGCTGCACCCGGCAGTCAGGAGGCCATCCGGCAGGCGCGGGCCACCCCGCGGGCACGAGGCCGGTCGTGCGGGGCACGGGGGACATTTCTACAAGACGCCCGGCAGTCGAGCCGGTGACACTGCGAGCATGTCCAAGAACCGGAAAGACTCCTCATCGCCGGACGTCCGGTGGCCGCGTTACGGCGTCGACGCGCCGGCGTTCCCGGCACTGCTCGGCGCCGCAGGCGCGGCCTGCTGCCTGGCCGCAGGCCGGTGGCGGCCGGGACGGAAAGCGCTGACAACCGTGGGGACGGCGCTGATCGCCCAGACCGGCATCTACCTGCACACCACCTTGCGCGGCAAACTGCGTGTCTGGAGGCGGGAGTTGGACCGCGCCGCCCTGAAGGGCGACGAGCGGCTCCTGGACCTGGGCTGCGGTCGCGGCGCGGTGCTCATCGAGGCGGCCAGGCGACTGCCGACGGGCCACGCCGTGGGCGTGGACCTGTGGTCCGGAAAGGACCAGAGCGGGAACCACCCCGACGTCACGCTCGCCAACGCCGCGGCGGCCGGGGTCGCCGACCGCGTGGACGTACAGACGGCCGACATGACCGCACTGCCGTTCGCCGACGGCTCCTTCGACGTCGTGACGAGCGCGATGGCGATCCACAACATCCCGTCGCCCGAGGACCGATACCGCGCGGTGGACGAGGCCCTGCGGGTGCTGCGTCCCGGCGGCCGCTTGATCGTCGCCGACTTCTGGCCCATGGCCAAGCAGTACGCCGACCACATCGGGCAGGGCACACTGCGCGGACTCGGCCCTGAGTACTGGTACGGCGGCCCGTGGCTCGGCGCCCTCCTGCTGCATGTCGTCAAAGAGCGCTGAGCAGGTTGCACGGCGAGCGGCGCCTGGCCGGCAAGTGCCCGGGCCAGGCGCCTCATGGTGGACCTCCGGCAGAACCGGAGCCCCTGCGCCGAGCAGCTCGCCCACAGGTTCCTCGTCCGCCGGCGATACAGCGCTTGGCCCACGCTGACCGGTGAAATGGGCGGTCGGCCCGGCGCGTTGGGCGGTGACGGCCGGAAAGGTCTGGATCTCGGGACGCTGGGGAGGGGGCACGGCGTCGGCGCCTGCCTCGGGGGCCGTGGTACCCGCGACATCGCCCGTGCCCGCGGCGTCCCGGTCCTGTCCTGCGACAGGCTGGATACCTGCATGCGCTGCGCCGCCGTCGCGGCCCCGCCGGACTTGACTCGCTCAGGCGACCGTTGGCCTGGCCCCATAGCTCCCCGTGGAGTGCCATCGCAGCGGCGGCGCAGCACCTCACGGGGAAGCGAGGGCCGGCGCCTCCTGGGCCGACCCGGACGACCCGGGCGGTGGCAGGGGACCGGCCTGGTGCTCGGATCGGGCGGCCGGCCCGTCCGATCCGAGCACCAGGCCGGCCGCACGGGCCGGCTGCCGCGCTGCGCGCAGCCGCAGTTACTCAGCGCGCCCGGCCCCCGGGTGCCCAGGACGGGTGGGGGAGAGGATGCGACGCTGGAGTGAGGTGCCCGCGAGTGGAGGCCCGAGCGCGACTCATCCGGGTCCGGGGCCCTCCGCTTCGGCCTGGTGGCCAGGTCCCGGTGCGGCTCCATGGCTGCGTCGCAGATCCGTGCGGTCAGTCGGTGAGCCCGTCGGCCAGGGGCACCACTCGCCGAGCGTCGCCAGGCTGCGTCTCCGCGTGGATCCGGTCCGCCAGGACCAGGACCGCGCGACCAACCCGGAAGGCAGGTGCGTCCCATGCGCACGTCGACCCGTATCGCCGGTGCCCTCACCGGCCTGACCCTCGCCCTCGGCGGTGCGGTCTTCGCCGCCCCCACGGTCCGGGCGGACATCCCCGCCTGCGCGAAGATGGCCGAACTGGCCGGTGCCACCGCTTCCGACTCCGTCACAGCGGCCTGCAGCCGTGGCGTGGTCGGAGACCTGCAGAGTTGTGTGTCCGGGCTGACCGGTGCCGGAGTGGCGGGCGGCGCCGCGACCGGTGCCTGCCGGGCTGCGGCCCACGAACCGCGTTAGCGTCGCCCACGAACCGCGTCCGAGGACCGCGCGGCAGCCGGCCGCCGGTACCGGCCGGAGGCGGGCCACGGCCCGTCTCCTCACCGAACCCGGCCTGTCCCGGACACGACGCGCCCCCGGTGGGCAGCCTCGACGCCGGGGACATTCACGTCGCCCCGCTCCTCACCGACGCGTACGCGGCGTACCGATGCGGCCGGTCGAGGGCGGTGACATCGTGCCTTTCCGGGGCCGGGCAGTCACGGCCCGGGCGCGGCCCGGGCCTCCCCTCGCGGGCCTCATGCGGAGCGCCCATGCTGGGTAAGAGGGCGCCGTCGTCTTGAGACTTGTCCTTCCCGAAGGCCGAACGAAGGCGCCTGAGAGGAGGAGGAAGTCATGCGCATGCGGAAAATCCTGGGCCTCGCCCTGGCCGCGGCAACCCTGGCCGGTGTGAGCGCCGTCGGCGCTGTCAGCGCCGAGGCCGCCTCATCTCCGAACATCACCAGAGACGAGTGCACGGCCGCCGGCGGGCAGGTCATGGCACGCCCCTACGCCGGCTACGTCTGCGCGATGCCTGACGGGACCTCGCAGCCGATCAGCTGATCGGTCGGCGCCCCGCTGGGCAACCAGCCCGGTGCACCCGGCGCGGTGCGTACGGCGTGACGGCGCCCGGTCCACCGTCGGGTGCCTCGCTCACGCCCGTCTCGACACCGCGGCACCCGCGATGGTGGACGCCGACGGCGTCGACGCCTGGGCCGTCACTGCTTCGAAGCGGTCCGCGACGTCATGAACACCGCGCTCGCAGCCGTCCTGAACGGCCTCGGCCGCGTCGTCGTGCGGTGACCGGCGAGACGGTCCGGATTTTCCAACCGTATGGATCGCGAATGTTGTTGATGCTCCGCAGCTCCTGAACATGGCGAAGACCTCCGGTGTGGTGGGAGTTGTCCAACAACCCCGCACGGAGGTCTTCGTGTCCCGCCGTGAGGCGGCAGACCGTCTTCGGCGGGCGGCTGCCGGTCCAGCGTGTCTGCTCGGGCCGACCGGTCGCGCCTGGTCCGGCCGAGGCAGGTACATCCTCCCGTGCCACTGCCCACATGCAGCGCTCCACGAACCCACCGGCCGTCTCTGTCCCCCTTGCCGCGGGCCCCTCCCCGCCGCCGAGTCCCGCGTCCGCGACCCGTGCCGGATCGCCGGCTCGGCCCCGCACGGATCGGTCCGATACTGCGGCGTTCCGGCCTCGACCGTGCACCGGATCCTGGCCCGACACACCTTGATACGGCCTGATACGGCATGACGCGGCCTGAACCGTCCGGCCCGGCTCGACAGGCCCACCGGACTGCTCGTCCGACGTGCCGTGCTCTTCGACGCCCCAGGGGAGGACTCCGTCGTTCGGCCCATCAAGAGCACTGGTGACAGCGCCGAAAAGGATCAAGCGGAGTCGCCCCACGCTCACGTTCCGGTACGCCTCCGTGCCCCAGGCCGCCCCGATGACGGCGGTCCCGTACCCCGGCCGCGAGGCCCGGAGGAGATCCCGCATGCGCGTCTTCCTGCCCCTGACCGCCGTCACCACCGCCGCGCTCCTGCTCGGCACGGTCACCGGCGCGGCTCCCGCCACAGCGGACCGGAACCCCGACGGCACGCGACTGGTCAAGGTGTCCCACGGCGACCCGTACGCGCGCTGCACCATCGGCGCGAGGTCCCCCGACAGCATCGTCTACCCGGCCACCGAGGTCGAGCCGTACCTGTCCGTGGATCCGCGCAACCCCAAGCGTGTGGTCACCGTGTTCCAGCAGGACCGCTGGAACGACGGCGGCGCCCGTGGCCTGGCGGCCGGCTGGACCACGGACGGCCACACCTTCCACCGGAGCACGCTGCCGTTCAGCCTGTGCGCGCCTGGCGGCGCGGACTTCGAACGGGCCACCGACCCCTGGGTGAGCACCGGACCGGACGGCATTGTCTACGCGAGCGGGGAGGGCGTCGACTTCACGAAGAGCACGCGCACCGGCCTCCTGGCCGTCACCTCCCGCGACGGCGGCCGCACTTGGCGGAACCTCACCACCACGCACGTCGACGAGCAGCCGTTCTTCAACGACAAGCCCTCACTCACCGCCGACCCGATCCGCAAGGGCACCGCCTACCAGGTCTGGAACCGTCTCGACAACGATCCGCCCCGTCCCAGCTCCCTCGACGGTCCGGGCTACATCTCCCTCACCCGCGACGGCGGCCGCACCTGGAGCGAGGCGAGGCGCTTCGTCGACACCAGCGCCGTGCCCAACACCCAGACCATCGGCCATCTGATCGTCGTCGACCGCCGCACCGGCACCCTGTACGACTTCTTCGACCGGATCACCTACGCCGACGACCTGAGCACCGTCCTCGAAGCCCGCTACGAGGTGGTCACCTCGACCGACGCCGGAGAGACCTGGAGCGCCCCGGTCACCGTGGCCCGGGACACCTCCGTACCGGAGGTCGACCCGAACGACCCCACCAAGCTGTTGCGCGCCGCGTCCACCCTGCCCAGCCCGGCTGTCGACCCGAAGACGGGCACGCTCTACATGGCCTACGAGGGCTCGGACTTCTCCGGCGGCAGGTTCGACTCCATCCAGCTGGTGCGCTCCACCGACCGCGGACGCACCTGGGGGACCCCGAAGCTGATCAGCCTCAAGAGCGTGCCGGCCTTCTCCCCGTCGATCGCGGTCGACGAGCGGGGCACGGTCGCGCTCACGTATTACGACCTGCGCTTCCTCAAGCCCGGCAACACCACCACCCTGCCCACCGCCTACCAACTGGCCACGCTGCCGCACGGAAACGCGAAGCTCCGGACCGAACGACGGATCTCGCGGGTCTTCGACTGGCTGCAGGCGCCGTTCGCCGGGGGCTACTTCCTCGGCGACTACCAAGGCCTGGTGGCAGACGGCAGGGGAGTACGTGCGGTGCTCACCGAGACCCACTCCGGCGCACCACGAAACCGTACGGACGTGTACACCAGCAGTCTCCGCACCCGCTGATCGACGCGGACATCGTCGACCGGCCCGAACGCCGACGGCTGAAGGAGCAACAACTGTGCTGAGCAGCGGAAACGGTGGTCTTCTGGGATCAGGGCAGTGGCCTGGACCGCGTGTGGTCCGGATCTTGGCCAGCCGGCAGGATTCACCACCGTGCCGTGGAGCCACCGGGGGACGCGGTCACCGTCGTGCTGCGCCCGACGTCCGGCCCGGCTGTCACGACATCCGAAGTCAAGGCCCCCGCGCACCGGTTGGGCCGCGGCCGGAGTGGCGGCAGCCGCTGCCGTGGCGTCCGCGCCCCGTGCCACGGTCGTGCTCAGCAGCTGCTCCGGCTCCGTCGTGAGCACCTCAGCTCCCTGCCGAGCGACCCCGTGCTCGTCCCGCGTACGCCACAGTGACCGACTCGGACATCTCGATCCGACCGCTGACCGGGACCTGCGCAGAAGTCCAGAGCCGGTACGGCACCAGAGCTCTGATCCTCAACGGCGTCCACCGACGCAGGGTTCGTCAGACCACGCCGGCTCTCTCGCGCCGAAGCCGTACGGCCGCAGGTGGCGGCGCTCGGTCGACCATGCCGTGGCTCGCACGGTTCTCATCGGTGAGCGGGAGGCCCCTGACGAGTCCCGGGCTGCTGCAGCCGGGCTGCGAGCTCCCCGGGCAGGACATCCCGGTTTGCCGCAGTGAGGTGGACGACCTCGATGCCGGCACGCCGCCTGAGGGCGTCGGTGAACGGATCGCGGTGCGTGTGGACGGTGGCAACGACGTCGACCTCGGCGACGAAGAGAGCATCGACCGCGTCCCGGAACGCGGTACACGCCAGTTCCATCCGCCCCAGCTCGTCGATGAGCACCAGCCGCCCTGCCGACTCCGCCGTCGGCCGCAGCGCAGGCAGCGCCAGTCGTTCCATGACGCCCAGGTCGACACCGTATTTCCCTACCCGCGGTGGACCGGGCAGGTCGACATGGGCGAGCACCTCGCGTCGGCCCGCCAGGGTCTCCAGGGCGAAACCGACCCGGGCGCCGGACTGCCGGATCTCCTCGGTGGTGAAGCCGGTGACCGGGCGGGTGGACAGCAGCGCGGCCAGCCGCCGGAGTGCGGTCGTCTTGCCCGCGCCAGGGCGGCCCTCGAGCAGGATCCTTGTCGGCACACCGCCATTTTCGCCCCCGCCACCCGAGGTGGGCCGGGCGGGCACGGCCGAACGAGGGGTTTCGGGTGCTCACCTGTGCCGACGCCGCCGCGCGCGGGTATGGCGGCGCCCATGAGCGGAATTGAACTCAGCAGCACCGCGTTCGACGACAGCACGGTGATCCCCCGTCGCCACAGCGGGGAGGGAGAGAACATTTCACCGCCCCTGACCTGGTGTGGGGTGCCCCGGGAGGCCAGGGAGCTGGTGCTCCTGTGCGAGGACCCGGATGCACCGGGGACGACCTTCCTGCACTGGCTGGTGACCGGCATCGATCCGGGAACCGCCGGTGTGGCGGAGGGCCAGAAACCCCAGGGCGGATTGCCGTGGCCCAACGGATTCGGGCGCGTCGGCTGGGGAGGGCCGATGCCCCCGCCGGGGCACGGGCAGCACCGCTACTTCTTCCGCTTGTACGCCCTGTCCGAGCCCCTGCCGCTGCACGGCCGCCCGGGCGCCGAGGACGTGCACCGTGCGTTGAAGGGGAGGGAGCTGGCGTCGGGCACCCTGGTCGGGACCTATCAGCGCTGAGGGTGTCATCGCCGGTGGCGTCACCGCTGGTCGCAGCCGTGGGCGCCGAACCGCCGAACCGCCGAACCGCCGAACCGCCGAACCGCCGGACGAACCGGGCCGCGTCGCCGATCCTGCGGTGTATCAGGCCGTGCGCCTGCCGCTCGGAACGGCTTCAGGCGCTCCTGCCCGCCCGGCCTGGAGCGGCTCCCGGCGCCTGCGGGAACCACTCCGCAGACGATGACGGCGTCGTACGCTGCACGGCGCGAGATCCCGAGGGGCCCGTCGCCGAGTACGCCTTCGGCCTTGTAGGCCCCGCCCTTTCCGGCCGACCGGACAAGGCGGGCCTACTCGAGCAGATCGGGCCGGAGTTCGACGCCGACGGCGTACGTGGCCGGGCGGGCCGGCAGCGCCGTCTCCCGACCGTGTCCGGTCCCGCCCCCCCCGCACTTGTTCGTCTCCGGTGAGGCCGGGCGCGGGGCCGTCATCGCGATCAGCGACGGCTGGGTGGGCACCTGCCGGTGGGGGGAGTTGGACGCGGGCAGCGCGCTGGTGTCAGGACGGTGTCCCAGGGTCGGTGTACCGCAGCAGGGCGCCCACGCCCTCGTACAGCCTGAGCTCGCTCTCCGGTACGACGACCAGTTCGGCACCGGTACCGACGAGGGCCCTGACGAGGGCCTCGTCGACGCGCTCCTCACGCGGCGCCCGTACGCCGAAGGACGTCAGTTCCGCCTCGCTCAGGGCGAGCTGCGTGGGCTGTGAGCCTGCCCAGAGCCGCAGCGAGGACGCGGGCGGGCGGTTCAGCAGCAGTGCCGCCACTTGGCCGCGCTGGAGGGCGGCCACCGTGGGAGCCAGCCCTTCCGTCATGGGTCCGTCCAGGGCGCGCCGGCCGATGAAGATGTCCACGAGTTCCCGGTCGTGCGCGGCCATGTGGCCGCGGAAGACGCCGTCGAGCTGTGGCTCCAGCAGGGCACGTCCGGTGTCGGTGGGCGTCCGACCGCCCACGCGTACGACCTTGTCCCGAAGGGCGTGCGGCAGGCGGCGGATCAGTACGTTGCACGCCCACTCGTCGCCGCCTACGACGACGGCGTCGGCATGGGCGCGCCGCGCCCGCTCGTCCAGCCGATGGCCGAGCCGGAGGGCGGTGCGGTGCCAGATCGCGACTGCGACCCTGTGGTGCAGCCGCTCACCCGGTGTGACGGTGGACACCGGCCACGTGCCGGTCTCCGCCTCCAGCGTCACCCAGCCGTGGGTTTCGGCGGTCGGGAGGCCGCCGTAGTGGACGACCACGGCCATGTAAGGGATCTCCGGAACGTGCTGGGCCACGAGGGGCATCGCGTCCGGCAGGGTGCTGTAGCGCGCAGAGTCGTGCTCGGGCGGCCGGGGCAGCTCCCCGTTCAGGACGAGCGTGCCGTGGGCGGCGAAGAGGGTCTGCCCGTGCAGCCCGGGCACCTCGGTGTCGGAGCCGACCACCTCCTCCAGTACGTTGAGCAGCCCCCTGTCCGCGCCCTGACGGGACAGGCTCTCGCGCAGCCGCCGCCAGCGCAGCGCGATCGCCCGCTCGGGATGCTCGATGTTTCGGGAGGTATCCAGGTACACGGAGACGTACGGGCCAGGCTCTGCGTAGAGGGGCTCCAGGAACGACAATCTCATCGCCACTCCTCGTCGACGGTGCCGATGGTCCCCCCACCTTCGATGATGCCTGCAGCGGGGCGACTGACCGCGACGAGCGCAGAGCGCCGGTGGCACAGCGGCCGCCGATCTCGCCTTCCAGGCCCTTGGCATGCGCGGGAGCGTGGTGGGCGCCGGCGGCGGAGGAGCGGTCCGGTGCGTCCAGAACCCGGCCGAGACGACCTTCTTGCGCCGCCGCCCCGGTCGCCGTTTGCGTCAGCAGTCGGTCCTGCGCGTCCTGGACGGCGATCTCGCTGCGCCAAGGTCGCATCTCTCGGGCGATGTTCATCCCACCGACTCCGCGCGTTCCGTGCAGTTCGTTCAGGGCTTCGTAGAACGTGGCCGGCGCGGTGTTCAGCGCCCCGTCCCGCAGCCACGCCGACGATGACGGCTCCTGACGACAGGGGAACAGTGATCGCGCGGTCGAGGGCTCATGGCAAGGGTTCACATGGTCGCTCAGAACCCAACACGCTCGAACAGTGACGCCCATGAGAGCCGTTCGGCGTGTCGAACGTCAAGGGTTCTGTCGCATCTTTCCCGGCCCATGGATTTGGTGAGACATCGGTTGAGTCGGCCCCGTTCCGCCTCTTGGATTGCGAAGCTGGTGCATGCCTCAGAGGAAAGCGCTTTCCCTGAACGGCCTTGGTTTTACTGGTAGTTGCCGATGTGGTGGCCATAAAGTCCAAGGCCGTCTGACATTCGTCCATGGCGTCACCTGAGTCGCGGCGATTAGAACTCAGCGGAGGCCGGACTCCGATGATTCACAGGCCGGCGTGGGTGCGGAACGCACTGACTGTGCCTCCAGTAATCCACCACAACCAAACATCGGTCGGTGTCTGCCGGAACGATCACACACTCCCCTTCCACCCCGGAGTCGACATGACCTGGACAACCAAGTGGAGACCGGTGCTGTTTGCCGCGCTCCTGGCACTGCTCCTCGCTGCCGTGACGGGCTGGGGCGCACCGCGTGCCCACGCGGCGACCAGTACGGCCATCACGATCGACGGCACGCAGTCCGGCCGTGCCTTCGACGGCATCGGCGCCATCAGCGGCGGCGGCGGGAACTCGCGGCTGCTGATCGACTACCCCGAGCCGCAGCGCAGCCGGATCCTCGACTACCTCTTCAAGCCCGGTTACGGGGCTTCCCTGCAGTTCCTGAAGCTGGAGGTGGGTGGCGACACCAACTCCACCGACGGCGCCGAGCCCAGCCACATGCACACCCGCGACAAGGTGGACTGCAACACCGGCTACGAGTGGTGGCTCGCCGAGCAGGCCAAGGCGCGCAACCCCCACATCAAGTTCCAGGCCCTGTCCTGGGGTGCGCCGGGATGGATCGGCAACGGCGACTTCTGGTCCCAGGACACGGTCGACTATCTGATGTCCTGGTTCGGCTGCGCGAAGAAGCACGGGCTGACCATCGACTACGTGGGCGGCTGGAACGAGCGGGGCTGGGACGCCGACTGGTTCAAGAAGCTCAAGTCGACGCTCGTGGCGAAGGGTTACCGCACCAAGGTCGTCGCAGCCGAGAGCTTCGGCTGGGACATCGCCGACGCGATGGCCGAGGACAGTGAGCTGAGCGACGCCGTCGACGTCATCGGATCGCACTACCCCTGCGGCTACCAGAGCGACTTCACCTCATGCCCGTCCAGCGACGCTGCCCAGGCCTCGGGCAAACCGCTGTGGGCCAGCGAGAACGGGTCCCTCGACACCGACGGCGGGGCCGAGGCCGTGGCCCGCGCCATCAACCGCGACTACATCGACGGCCGGATGACGGCGTACGTCAACTGGCCGGCGATCGCCTCGCTCTACCCCAACCTCTCCTTCGCCACGGACGGCATGTCGATCGCCAACCAGCCCTGGTCCGGCGCCTACCACATCGGCGCGACGACCTGGGTGACCGCGCACACCGCGCAGTTCACCCGTCCCGGCTGGCGCTACATCGACGCGGCGAGCGGCTATCTGGGCGGTGACCGCACGAACGGCAGCTATGTCTCGCTGAAGTCCTCCGGCCGGTCCGGCGACTACTCCACCGTCATCGAGACGATGGACGCCACCGCGGAGCAGACCGTCAACCTCACCGTCCGGGGCGGCCTTTCGACCGGAAGGGTCCATGTCTGGTCGACCGACGTGGCATCGTCCGGTACCGACGACGACTTCGTGCGGGGCGCGGACATCAAGCCCGTGGACGGCACGTACTCGCTGACCCTCGAGCCCGGGCACCTCTACACCCTCACGACCACCGACGGCCAGGGCAAGGGCGCCGCGACCTCCCCCGAGAAGGCCCCGCTGGAACTGCCGTACTCCGACAACTTCGACAAGCTGGCCGCCTCGAAGAGCCCCCGGTACTTCACCGACATGAACGGGGCCTTCGAGACCACGGCGTGCGGCGGCGGCCGCTCCGGGACCTGTCTGCGGCAGATGGCGCCGACCAGCCCGATCCGGTGGACGGACGAGCCCTACAACGCCCCGTACACGTTCATGGGCGACGGATCCTGGACCAACTACACCGTGACCGCGGACGCCCTGTTCAGCGAGAAGGGCACGGTCGAACTCCTCGGCCGGGTCGGTCAGCAGGGACGTAACAACAACGGCCTGAACGCCTACCACCTCCGCGTGGGCGACGACGGCACCTGGTCCATCGACAAGAGCGACACCACGTGGAAGTTCACGAAGCTCACCGGGGGACGGACCGGCAAGCTCGGCCTGAACAAGTGGCACAAGGTCGCCTTCACCCTGCAGGACACGAAGCTGACCGCCTCCGTCGACGGCAAGGAACTCGGCAGCGTCACCGACTACTCGCTCAGCGGCGGCCAGGCCGGGCTCGGGGTGACGGGCTATCAGACCCAGCAGTTCGACAACTTCGCCCTGACCCCGGGCGCACCTTCGCCGCAGCACCTCGGCGCCGTCACCTCGGCCCTGACCGACACCTGCCTGGCGGCGGAGAACGGCGCCGACGCCAATGGCACCCGGGCCCTGGCGGGCACCTGCGACGACAGCGCCGGACAGCAGTGGTGGTGGGGCAACGGCCGGCTGAGGCTGGGCAGTTCGACCGGCAAGTGCCTGGACGTCACCGGCGCGGGCACCGAGAACGGCTCCCCGGTCGAACTGTGGGAGTGCAACGGCGGCGGCAACCAGCAGTGGGTGCCCCAGCCGGACGGCACGCTCCAGGGCCAGGCCTCCGGTCGGTGCCTCGTGGTGCCCGGATCCGACATGTCGAAGCAACTGGTGATCCAGGACTGCGACGCCACCGCGGCGAACCAGCGCTGGGCCATTCCGTAGCAGGTCGCGAGGCGCACGCCTGGGCCTGACCCGATCGATGAGGTGCGACGACGGCCACGACACGTACACCTGGCCGTCGTCGCACCACACGTCGTCCTTCCCGCGGCCACCCCGCCCGGAGCAGCCCTCCGCGTCATCGCGCCGAGCGTCGTCTGAGGGCCGCCTGCGCGCGGGGACAACGAACGAAAGGAACGCACGCGTGAGCAACACAATGGACGGTGTCAGACGCCGGGGCGTGCTCGCTGCCGGCCTGGCCGGTGCGGGCGCCGCACTGGTGCCCGTCGGGCGGGCCGCAGCCGCCACGCCGGGCGCCGGGACGACGGCGGCGTCCGGCGGTGGCGGGCAGGGTGTGCGACGGGTGCTGAACTTCAACACCGGCTGGGCCTTCTGGCGTGAGGACGCCGCCGGTGCCAAGGAGCCCGGATTCGACGACGCCCAGTGGGCGGCGGTGTCGCTGCCGCACACGATGCGCCTGGAGCGCAAGCACCCCTCGGTGTACGACGCCTTCGCCGGGATCGGCTGGTACCGCCGGTATTTCCGCGTCGACTCGCAGGACGAGGGCCGCCGCGTGACCGTGGTGTTCGACGGCGTCCAGACCGACTGCGTCGTCTACCTGAACGGCGAGAAGGTCGCCGAGCACCAGGGTGGCTACATGGGCTTCGTCGTGGACATCACCGGCAAGGTCCGCTTCGACGGCGACAACGTTCTCGCCGTACGCGTGTCGAACCTCGACGACCAGCTCACCCCGCCCGGCAAACCTCGCACCCAGCTCGGCTTCCTCACCTTCGGCGGCATCTACCGAGGTGTCACGCTCCGGGTGACGGACCCGGTGCACATCTCAGACCCGCTGCAGGAGGACCTGGTCGCCGGGGGCGGCGTCTTCGTCTCATACTCGAAGGCGAGCAAGCTCCGGGCGACGGCCCAGGTCAGGACACATGTGGTGAACGAGACGGCCGACGCCGCCCGGACCAGGCTCGTCACCACCTTGTACGACGCCCAGGGCACGGTCGTCGCCCGGGCCACGGACCGGGCAACGGTCTCCGGGAAGGACGGGCACACGTTCGCCCAGACGCTGAGCGTGGCCCGTCCGCACCTGTGGCATCCCGACTCCCCGTACCTGTACCGGCTCGTCAGCCAGGTCCACGTGGGTGACCGCCTCGTCGACACGGTCACCACACGGACCGGTGTCCGGCGCATCGACTTCACGGCGGACGGGTTCCGCCTCAACGACGAGCGGCTGTACCTGCGCGGCGCCAACTGCCACCAGAACTACGCCTACATCGGCGACGCCGCCCCGGCCTCGCTCAAGTACCGCGAGGCGCTGCGCCTGAAGCTCGGCGGGTTCAACGCCGTACGTACGGCGCACTACCCGCACGACCCCGCGTTCCTCGACGCCTGCGACGAACTCGGCCTCCTCGTCGTGGCCTGCGAGCCCGGTTGGCAGAACTGGAACGGCGACCAGACCTTCGTCTCCCGCACCTACCGCGACATCGCCACGATGATCCGCCGCGACCGCAACCGCCCCTCGGTGATCCTCTGGGAGACGTCACTCAACGAGACCGGGTACCCGCAGTGGTGGGCGAAGGAGGCCGACTCCGTCGCCCACGCCGAGATGCCGGGCGACCAGATGTTCACCTCGGCGGACTATGGCACCTGGGGAAGCGAGTACGACGTCAACTACAAGGTGGTGAACACCGACGGCTCGGATCCCGCGCCGAACGTGCCCTTCCTCACCCGGGAGTGGGGCGACTGGGAGGACCCGAGCCGCACCGATCGCGCCGCCGGAGACGGGGCGATGGTGGGCCAAGTCATCACCCGTCAGCGCTACTTGAACGGCGACGGCTACTGGGACTGGGGCGGCCTCGACGCCCACAGCCGCATCGGCGGCCATTTCCTGTGGGTCTTCGAGGACTACGGAACCAACGACACCTACCAGAAGTCCGGCGCCGTCGACATCGACCGGTACCCCAAGTACTGCTACCACTGGCTCAAGTCCATGCAGTCGGCCACGAACCCGAACCACGGTGGACCGATGGTCTTCGTCGCGAGCGCCCATACCGCCGACTCGCCGAAGGACGTGCGGGTCTTCAGCAACACCGACCGGGTCCGCCTCTACCAGAACGGCCGCCTCGTCGAGGAGCAGACGCGTGCGGGCAACGCCGCGAGCGCACCGAACGTGGCGGCCAAGGGCGGCAGCCCGTACTACACGTTCCGTCTGCCGGAATTTGCCGCCGGAGAACTCCGGGCCGAGGGCTACCTGGGAGACGTGCTCGCGGCCACCCACAGCGTCAACACCCCTGGAACGGCGCACCACTTGGAGGTCGTGGCCGACGACGCGGGCGTCCGGGACGCGCTCGTCGATCTGTTGGCCCGCGCCCTGGGCGACAGTTCGCAGGACGGGAAGAAGACGGCTCGCAAGCTGCTGGCGGAGATCCGGCCCGGACAGCTGGACCAGCTCGTCGACCTGGCCGGCAAGAAGAGCGGCCGCACCCTGGCGACGCAAGAGGCTGCGGCCCTGCGCACGGTCGCCGGGCTGCTCGAACGCATCCGGCCCGTCGCCGACGGCTCCGACCTGATCCCCGTGTACGTCAAGGTGGTGGACGCCGACGGGAACCTCGTCCCCGACTCCTCCGCCACCCTCGACCTCGAGGTGACCGGAAACGGCACGCTGGTCGGTGCGGACATCCCGCGGATCGCGGTCCAGACGCAGAAGGCACAGGGCGGCATCGGCTACGCCCTGATCGCCACCGGCACCGCCGGGGGATCTCTCACACTCACCGCGACCTCGACCGGTCTGGCCGACGGTGCGTACACGGTACGGACCGAGCCCTACCGTGGCACGCACGTCACCGACGGCACCCACCCCACATGGAAGAACATCTCCACCCTGGAGAGCCAAGGTGCTCAGAACCTGGCCCTGTTCAAGGAAGCGACCGCCTCCACCACCCAGTCAGGACACGAGCCGGGCGACGCCGTGGACGACGCGGCGGAGTCCAAGTGGGTCGGAGACGGTTCCGATCCGGCCTGGTGGCAGGTCGACCTCGGGGCGTCGGTCGCACTCGAGCAGTTCCAGATCCTGTGGGAGACCGACGAGACCGCGTACCAGTACCGGATCTTGACGTCCGACGACGGCGCCACCTGGAAGACATCCGTCGACGCGCACGACAACACCGCGGCAGTGACCACCGCGGTCCATCAGGTGGAGGTCACGACGCGGTACGTACGCGTCGACATCCTCGACGCCGGTGACTGGTGGCCCTCCATCCGCGAGTTCCGTGCGGTCCCGCCCGGCGGCAGCGGCGGCGTGCCCCCGGCCGATCCGGGACCGAAGATCGCCCGCGACCAGATCGAGACGGTCACGGCCACCAGCACCGCCACCGGCTTCGCGCCCGACAAGGCCTTCGACGGCGACATCACCTTCGGCACCGGTTGGAGTGCCGCTACCCCGGCCGTTCCGCAGACCCTCACCGCGGAGCTGGCCGCGGCCCACGACCTCGCCGGAGTGCGTATCCACTGGGGCAAGGACAGCAGCTGGTACACCTACGACCTGCAGACCTCCACCGACGGCAGCACCTGGGACACGGCACTCTCCGGCCTGACCCGAAGCGGTCAGTACACCCTTCCCGAGGTCTTCACAGCGCCGGACGTGCGCCAGATCCGCATCACCGTGACCCAGGTCAGCGGCGGCGGCGCGCAGAGCGTCGCGGGGATCGCGGAAGTGATCCTCTACGGCGGGCCGGCCTGAGGCAGCCCCTCCCGGCAGGAGGGTCAGGTCGCAGGAGAGTCGGCCACGTTCGGCACGCGCCAGCCGGCGAACCGGGCCTGAGGCAAGCCCGGAGCCGGGCGCCCGACCGGACATCCTGCCCGGTCGGGTCCCCGGCATCTGCGCCTGGAAGAAGCCCAGCTTCTTCGGCGGGTACGAGACGAGGAGGTTCTTTGCCTCTTGGTGGTACAGCAGATGAACCCATGATCACCAGGAGAAACGGTCGCTTGTAGGTCTCAGTGGAGAGGGCTGGTCCGGAAATGGTCCAGATCGTGGTCCGGGTGGTCGTCGGGCGGCGGTGAGGCTGTGCCGCCGAGGCCCGTTATGGGTCAGCCAGTCGCGCAGGACTCTGCTGACGGCGGGCACCGCCACGTACGTCATCAGTACGTTGAAGACGGCGGCTCTGATCAGGCTGTTGAGCAGGAGGGGGAGTGCGGCCAGGTGCGGCATGAGGAAGAGGCCGCCGACTACGGAGACCGGGTAGATCGCCAGGGTCGCGCTGATCGCCGTCTTCCACCGGGGCGGCGCCGGCCATGTCGAGCCCGGTTTGGCGAACCAGGTCTCCATGCCGGTCAGGGTGCGCCGGGCGGTCTCGCTGTGGTGGTGCCCTTCGCAGTCGGCGAACCAGGCTGCCCGTTCGGGCGACTCCTGCCATGCCCGGCAGGTTTCTGCGTTCCGGAACCGGTGGACGAGGAGCCAGGGGCGTCGCCGCCGGAGGTGCGGAAGAGTCCGTACCCCAGGTGGTCGGGGAAGGCGGCCGCGCTCTCCAGGATGCCCTTCGCCCAGAGCTCGAAGTCGGCTTCATGCCCGGGGTCGCCCCGGCGGGCTGTCAGAAGGGTTACCTCGCCGGTGTCGGCGGGGACAGTAGCGAGCTCAAGGGTGACCGTAGTCACACGTACTCCTCGTGATCATGCCGCGCCCGGCCACACTCTACGCGCAGGTGCGCCGGGAGCTCAGCGCCCCAGCCGGGAGTCGAGCCAGGTGAGGACCTCGGGAGTGACGGGGTCGGTGATGTCCGCGAACTCCTGGTGTTTGGTGAGGAACTTGGCGACGTAGGGGCAGACGGGCACGATCCGCATCCCGGAGGCGCGGACGTCGGTCAGGGCCTGCTCGACGAGGATCGCGGCGAGTCCCTGGCCTGCGTAGGCGTCGTCGATCTCGGTGTGGAAGAAGACCCGCTGGCCGTCGCGGTCGCGATAGGCGGTCAGACCGGCGCGCTTCTCGTCGACGAGGATCTCGTAGCGGTGGCGGTCGTCGGCGTGGCGGACGATGGGGGCGGTGTTGGTCTGCTCGCTCATGGCGATGATCCTTCCGGTGAGGGGTTCAGTGGCGGGAGGGGTTCTTGCGGGGTGTGATGACGGCGTTGGGCAGGGCGGGGGCGGGCAGTCGGTCACCGGGGTAGCCGTCGACGGTGCCGAAGCGATCGGAGGCGCGCTCCCAGTCCTCCCGGGCCTCGACGATGTCCTGGTGCCTGCGGCCGATGAAGTTCCACCACATCACGATCTTCTCCTCGAAGGGCGGGCCGCCCAGGAGGACCGTCCGGGCCGGGTGCTCGGAGACGTTGGTGAGGGTGAGGGTGGCGCGGCCGGGGGCGGCATAGCCGAGTTCCGCGGGGCGCAGGGGAGTTCCGTCGAGGCGGACGTCGCCCTCGTCGACGAGGAGTCCGTGTTCGAAGCCGGGATCGACGTCCAGGGTGACGGTGGCACCGGCGTCGATCAGGACCTCGGCGCCGAGGAGCGGGGTGAATGTGCGCACGGGGGAGGTGTCGCCGACGAGGGTGCCCAGGAACACCCGCAGTCGTGCGCCGTCGACGCGGAGCTGCTCGGGCGCGTGGTGCTGGAAGTCGCGGGGGGCGTTGCGGTGTTCGTCGGGGAGGGCCACCCAGAGCTGGACGCCGTGCAGGACGGTGGTGCCGGGGGTGGAGACCTCTGTGTGGCTGATCCCGTGGCCCCCGGTCATGAGGTTGAGTTCGCCCGGCCGGACGAAAGCCTGGGTGCCCAGGCTGTCGCGGTGCTCGATCTCCCCGCTGAACAGCCAACTCACCGTCTGGAGCCCGGTGTGCGGGTGCGGGGCGACGTCCATGCCGCCAGAGTCGGCGACCCGGTCGGGGCCGTAGTGGTCGGCGAAGCACCAGGCCCCGATGAGCGTTCGGGACCGCTGCGGCAGGGTGCGCCGTACGGTCATCGCCCGTGGCCCACCCAGCGGGACGTCCCGGGAGGTGAGGACCTCGACGTGGGCCTCGGCCTCGACCTCGGTGTGATCCATCTCCCGGCCCCTCTTCCACCAAAGTAGTTTCGCTTTCAACGAGTTTCGGTGATCATAGTCCCAAAGGCAAACCACGACAACAGGTGAAGGAGTGCAGGGTGATCGAGACGGCACAGGCCACGGCGGCCCCCCGGGCCACCGATCGGATCTACCTCGACAAGCAGAGCCCCGCCGCGTACCAGGCACTGGTCAAGACCGCCGACGTCGTCCGTGCGACGGCTGCCGAGGCCGGCCTGGACCGGATCCTGGTTGAGCTGGTCAACCTCCGCGTGTCCCAGCTCAACGGCTGCGCCTTCTGCCTCGACGTCCACACCCGGGCCGCGCTGCGCGCCGGGGAGACCGGTCGTCGCCTCGGTGTGCTCGCCGCCTGGCGGGACACCGAGCTCTTCACCGCCCGCGAGCGCGTCGCCCTCGCCCTGGCCGAGGCCGCCACCCACCCAGCCGACGCCCTCGCCCAGGAGCGGGCGTACGCGGAGGCGGGGGAGGTGCTGGACGATGACGAGATCTCCGCCGTGGTCTGGGTGGCGATCACGATCAACGCCTTCAACCGGGTCTCGATCCTGAGCAAGCACCCGGTGCGGGAGGCTCCCGCCCGCTGAACGCCTACGGGGCCGTCGCCCAGCCCGCACCCCCGGGACCGAGAGCCGCCACAGCGCCACCGCGCCTGCGGTGAGCAGCGTCAGCGCCACTCCAAGGGCGAGCCAGAGCCCGACCTTCAGGAGGACGACTCCGACGAGGGCGCCGAGGAGCATCGCCAGTACGGACAGCATCCGTCGGCCGGGCCGGAGTCCGCGGCGAGCCCGGTCAGGGTGAGGGTGAGAAACGGTGGTCGTCAGGTCCGGGGCGCCGCCCCGCCGGGCGACCGCGTTCTGCAGCCCCATCGCGAGACCGAGGGCTGAAGCGGGCTCTTTGGTCCGCGACTGGTCCGGAACAGCTGGTCGGGAGCGGGATTGCCGCGGGAGAAACTGGAAGTTACGGCGCAAACCAGGCTCGGGCCTGAGTGGGATGAATGGAAGGCGCCTGACGGGCATGCGCCCAGGTCAGGCGCCTTCTTTCGTGCTCCTAGAAGAACCCGAGCTTCTGCGCCGAGTACGACACGAGCAGGTTCTTCGTCTGCTGGTAGTGCTCCAGCATCATCTTGTGGTTCTCGCGGCCGATTCCCGACTGCTTGTACCCGCCGAAGGCGGCGTGGGCCGGGTACGCGTGGTAGCAGTTCGTCCAGACGCGGCCCGCCTGGATCGAACGGCCCGCCCGGTAGGCCGTGTTGATGTCGCGGGTCCACACGCCCGCGCCGAGGCCGTACAGCGTGTCGTTGGCGATCTTGATGGCGTCGTCGTAGTCGGCGAACGAGGCGACCGAGACGACCGGACCGAAGATCTCCTCCTGGAAGATCCGCATGCGGTTGTTGCCCTCGAAGATCGTGGGCTGGACGTAGTACCCGCCCGCCAACTCGCCGTCGTACTCGATGCGCTGGCCGCCCGTCAGAACCTTCGCGCCCTCCTGCTGGCCGATGTCCAGGTAGGAGAGGATCTTCTGGAGCTGGTCGTTGGACGCCTGGGCGCCGATCATCGTGTCGGTGTCGAGCGGGTTGCCCGGCTTGATGGCCTCCGTGCGCGCGATCGCCGCGTCGAGGAACTCGTTGTAGTGACCCTGCTGGATCAGCGCACGCGAGGGGCACGTGCAGACCTCGCCCTGGTTGAGGGCGAACATCGTGAAGCCCTCGAGGGCCTTGTCGCGGAAGTCGTCGTCCTTCGCCCACACGTCGTCGAAGAAGATGTTCGGCGACTTGCCGCCGAGTTCGAGGGTGACCGGCTTGATGTTCTCGGACGCGTACTGCATGATCAGTCGGCCCGTCGTCGTCTCGCCGGTGAACGCGACCTTCGCCACGCGCGCGCTGGACGCGAGCGGCTTGCCCGCCTCCACGCCGAAGCCGTTGACGACGTTCACGACACCCGGCGGCAGCAGGTCGGCGACCAGGCTCAGCCAGTAGTGGATGGACGCCGGGGTCTGCTCGGCGGGCTTGAGGACGACCGCGTTGCCCGCGGCGAGCGCCGGGGCCAGCTTCCACGTGGCCATCAGGATCGGGAAGTTCCACGGAATGATCTGCGCCACGACACCGAGCGGCTCGTGGAAGTGGTACGCGATCGTGTCGTCGTCGATCTCGCTGAGCGAGCCCTCCTGGGCACGCAAGGCACCCGCGAAGTAGCGGAAGTGGTCGATGGCGAGCGGGATGTCGGCGGCGAGCGTCTCACGGACGGGCTTGCCGTTCTCCCAGCTCTCGGCGACCGCCAGCTTCTCCAGGTTCGCCTCCATCCGGTCGGCGATCTTGAGGAGGATGTCGGCGCGCGCGGTGGGCGATGTACGGCCCCAGGCGGGGGCGGCGGCGTGCGCCGCGTCCAGGGCGCGCTCGACGTCCGCCTCGGTGCCCCGGGCGATCTCGGTGAACGGCTTGCCGTTGACCGGACTCGGGTTCTCGAAATACTGGCCGAGGGCCGGCGGCACGTACTCGCCGCCGATGAAGTGGTCGTAGCGCGACTGGTAGGAGACGACTGAGCCGTTGGTACCGGGCGCTGCGTAAAGGGTCATCTTGGCTGGCCTCCCGTGCGAGCCGCCCGCCGTTGGGCAGCTTTCGCCCGGGAGGCTAGGCGCGCGGACGTTGCAGATACGTTGCGTACGACGTCGGGGAGCCGGCCGCGGCCTGCTCCGCGTCGAGCTCCTTGAGGCGGGCCAGCACGGGCGGCGCGGGACGCACCGAGGCAAGCGCCCGCCACACGTCGAGGTCCTCCTCGCCCCACGGCGCGTGCGCCCAGTCCGCCAGCAGGTCGGGGTCGCCCCGCGCGATGAGCGCGGCCCGTATCTCGTCGGTGAGCCTGCGCCGGATACGAACGACGGCCGGAGCCTGCGAGCCGGGCAGCAGCGGTCCGCCGAACGCGGCGGCTGCCGCCGTCACCGCACCCGTTCCCAGGCGCCGTTCGACCGTCCCGAAGTCGGACTCGACGGGGGACGCCAGACGGTAGGGGCGCGAGCCGAGGACGTCGGGGCCGAGGACTCGGCGCAGGCGCGCGAGTTCGGCCCGCAGGGTGACGGGTGTGACCGACTCGTCCTCGTACAGCGCGCACAGCAGCTCGTCGCCGGTCAGGCCCTCCGGGTGGCGGGCCAGCAGGACGAGGATCTCGCTGTGCCGGCGGCTGAGCCGGATCTTGCGGCCGGCGCTGGTGACGATCAGGGCCTCGTCCCGGCCCAGCGCGGTGAGCCGGAGGCTGTCCGCGTCCGAGGGCGGCGGTGCGAGCAGCGCGAGCTGGGACTCCGCCGCGCGGGCCACCGCCTGGACGAACGCCAGGCTGTGCGGATGGGCCAGCCCGTCCCCGCCCGTGATGTCGACGGCGCCGAGCAGCCGCCCGGAACGCGGATCGTGCACGGGGGCCGCCGCGCAGGTCCACGGCTGGACGCGCCGGATGAAGTGCTCGGCGGCGAACACCTGGACGGGCCGGTCGACCGCGACGGCCGTACCCGGTGCGTTCGTCCCCATCGCCGTCTCGGACCAGCGCGCGCCCGGCACGAAGTTCATCGTCCCCGCCCGTTGCCGGGTCGTCCGGTCGCCCTCGACCCACAGAAGCCTGCCGTGCGCGTCGCACACGGCGAGCAGATGCTCGCCGTCCCGGGCGAACGTCCCCATGAGTTCACGGAACAGTGGCATGACCCTGGCCAGGGGATGCTCGGCGCGATACGCCCCGAGGTCGCCGTCGCTCAGCTCCACCGACGCGGACGCGTCCGGGCTGACGTGCGCGCCGGCGGAGCGCCGCCAGGAATCGGCCACCACGGAGCGCACCGGCCGGGACACGGTCCCCGCGGCGGTGAACGTCTCGTGCGCGCGGCGCAGGACCCGTACCCGCTCGGACGGATCGGTGCCCGGCTCCAGGGCCACCCATGGATCGGTCAAGTCGGCCTCCCCGGCGGGCGATGCGGCGGTGCATCGCTGTGGGGACATCGTCGCGCCGGGGGCGCATACGGACAAGCGTCCCGACACTGATCCGCACGGATGCGTCACAGTGCGTGCGCGCCGGGCAGGCCGACCCCGCTGCGCCCCTGCCCGCTCCTCAGGCGAAGTTGACCATGCGGATGTAGCGGGACCAGTCCCAGTACGGGCCCGGATCGGTGTGGTCCGTGCCGGGGACCTCGACGTGCCCGAGGATGTGCTCCCGGTCCATCGGAATGCCGTACTTGGCGCAGATCGCGGCCGTCAGGTCGGCCGACGACTGGTAGAGGGCGTCGGTGAAGTACTCCGGCTGGTCGACCCAGCCCTCGTGCTCGATGCCGATGCTGCGGGTGTTGTAGTCCCAGTTCCCCGCGTGCCAGGCGATGTTGCGCTCGCGGACGCACTGGGCGATGTGGCCGTCGGACGAGCGGACCACGTAGTGCGCGGAGACCTGCTTGGCCGGGTTCTGGAAGATGGCCAGGGCGTCGGCGTACGTCTCCTGGGTGACGTGGATGATCACGTAGTTCAGGGGGTAGCTGGTGGGGCGGCTGGACGCCGTGTAGTTGGAGGTGCTGGCCGGGACGGACTCGGCGCCCGGATAGTCGACGGTCGGCGCTCCGGCCGAGGCGCGGGCGGCGGGGAGCAGGGCTGTGGGCACGGCGGCGAGGGCGCCGGCCTGGAGCAACCGGCGTCGGCTCGGAAGGGGCCTTCGGTCCATGACGGGTCTGCCTCTCTGGTGGGGGCGGTGGGGCAGGGCCTTGTCGGCGAACGGTGTGTCGTCAGAAGGTGCGGTGGTCCGGGCGGGGGAGCGTCGCGGCGATGTCCCTCAAGCGCGCGTGCAGCCCGCGGTGGGTGTCTCGCGCCGGCAGCCATTCCTTGCGAAGCTTGGCCACGCACGTGTAGTTCGTGTCGCAGACGTTGGCGAGCGGAGACTCGACGGTCTGCGAGGCGAACTGGTACGCGTCGAGCTCACTGAAGCCGTAGTCGCGCTCCAGCCAGCGCACCAGGTCGAGCTGGGATATCCGGAACGCGTCCTCGAGGGGCCGCGCCGACCCTGTCGAGATGATGTGGGTGTCGGACTCGATGCGCGGCCACGGTGTGGCGACGCCCTTGAGGAGCTCGACGATCACGACGGTCCGCATGGCGCACTCGACGGCGACGCCGCACGTCTCCCCCTCGCCCTGCCGCGCGTGTCCGTCGCCGAGGCTCAGCAGCGCACCCTCGACATTCACCCCGAGATAGCAGGTGACGCCGGCCCGCATCTCCGGCGAGTCCATGTTGCCGCCGTGCGCGTCCGGGACGAGGGCGGAGCGGACCTCGAGGTTCGCGGGCGCGACGCCGACCGTTCCGTGCATCGGGTCCATCGGCAGCTCGACCTGGAGGTCACTGTCGCGCGCGGCGAACCGGGCGGTGCGGCGCTCCCGGTCGAGGTGCCACATCCATACGACCTCGGGCAGCGGCGGCTGGAGTGTGGCCGTGGTGTGGGTGGACGTGAGCGCGCCGAAGAGCGGGACCGTCGTGGACGCCGCCCAGTCGCGGGCCGGTTCGACGGACACGAAGTGCACCGCGACCGTGTCACCGGGTTCGGCACCCTCGATGTGGAACGGGCCGGTCTGCGGATTGAGGAACGGGAACTCGCACACCTGCGACACCAGATCCTTCTCGGACCGCACCCGCCCACCGAAGCAGTCCTCCGTGTACAGGTCCAGGACCGTGCCCGGTGCGATCCTGGCGACGGGTGGCGCCCCACCGAACGTGTAGGCGTACTCGCCCGGTTCGGGCCGCACGGTCAGGATCCGGGGGTCGCTCATCGCTGTACAGCTCCGCTCTGTGAGGTGGGCGCGTCAGGGTCCGCGCCCCGGTCCGAGTCTCCGTCGGATGCATCGTCGAGATGGACGCGTCCGGTCTCCGCTATGCGTTCCGGATGGCGTCGCAGGAGCACCAAGAGCACCACGATCCCCGCGAGCATCCACACGGCGACGACCGGGCCCGCGTAGGACACCGGCGCCGTCAGCGGCGACACGAAGTCGAAGACCGGCAGGCCCGCGGCCGTCAGCAGCGCGGGCACGAAGGCGACGATGCCGAGGAGCGGGAAGAGGAGATGGCGCACCGGACGCAGCGCGGAGCGACCGCGACGCAGGAAGTACCCGGCACAGGAGAGGTTCGCCACGATGTACACGCCGATGATGACCGTGACGATCACCGTCGCCAGGAGCAGGAACGCCGTCACCGGGTCGTAGGCGAATCCGAGCCCGAGCATGGCCGAGACCGCGACGACGAACTGGACGGCGACGCCGGTGACGGGGGAGCGGCGCCGCGGGTGCAGGCGCGCGAAACCGCTCGGGAAGACACCGATGCGGCCGAGAGCGAACGCCGTGCGCGTCGAGACGTTGGCGCACGCGTTGGCGTTCGCGACCGTCGAGTTCACCACGGCGAGGAACACCAGGACCCAGAACAGGCCGAACGACGCGCGGGCCACACCCTCCCACGACGCGGCGCCCTCCGCCCCGAACGTCGCGAACTTGCCGGGCCCGAAGTACACCGACATCGCGTAGGTCGTCAGTACGTAGAAGAGCCCGATGGCCAGGGCCGACCCGAGGACCGCCCGGTGCATGGTGCGTCGCGGATCGCGGGTCTCCTCGGCGAGGGGCGCGGCCGCCTCGAACCCGGCGAACGCCAGCACCGTGTACACCGAACCGGCGAAGACGCCGCTCAGGCCCTCGTACCCCGGCGCCGTGTGCGAAGTGCCAAACACCGAAAGGGTGTTGTGGCTGCCGGCCTTCGAGATCAGCAGGATCGCGAAGGCCAGGAAGACGATGACTTCGAATGCGCCGAGCACTGTCCCGAAGCGGGCCGACGCCCGCACTCCGAAGTAGCCCGCCACAGCGATGATCACCGCTCCGGCGACCGACCACGGCCACCACAGGTCAGCGGGGTACGACGACCACTCGTGGTGCAGCGTCCCGGCCGTGGTGAAGCCCAGCTGCAGCAGAAGCAGAGGCGGCACGAGGGCCTCCACGAACACATAGCTCCAGCCGACGAGGAACCCCACGCCGGGATGGAGGCCGCGCGCGGCGTACGTCGACACGGATCCCGCCGCGGGCAGTTCGCGTGCCAGCTCCGCCACGCACGACGCCGTGAACAGGCAGGCCACCAACGCGATCAGCACGGACAGCGGCAGGCTGCCGCCCGCGAACGCCGTACCCGCCGGGATCGACGCGGCGACCGCGGCCGCCGGCGCCATCGCCGTGATGCTCTGGAACAGGACCTCGCGCAGTCCGATCGCCCCGCGCAGCAGCCCCGTTCCGCTCTGAACGCTTGCCCCCGACACCTGCATCCCCCGATCCACGGGGACGCGCCACCGCGCCGAGGCGGTGGCGTCCCGCGTGAATTACGTTAAGGGCCTTGGCGGTTGGGACGGAAGAGGGCGCGGCGCGCCTGTGGACAACTCGCCCGTTGTGAACAACCGCACGTCAGAGGTCCGAACCTCTGGCACTTGCGCGCCGCGGCACGGGGGTGTCCCACGGCCACCGGCGTCCTACGAGGCCACCGCCACCGGATCGTCGAGCACCGCCCGCACCACCGAGTGCGCCGCCCCCAGCAGGGGGCCGTCGGACCCCAGGCGTGACACCGCCACCCCGGCGGCCGGCGTCGCCGTCCGGCGTGTCAACTCCTTTTCCAGCGCGGGCAGTAGCCACGGCGCGAGCCGCGAGAGCGCCCCGCCGAGCACGACCGCCCGCGGATCGAGGAGGTTCACTGCCCCGGTCAGCGCGATACCCAGGGCGGTCCCGGCCCCGCGCAGCGCCCGCCGCACATCCGTGTCCCCTGCCGCGGCGCGCTCGGCGAGCAGGCCCACCCGGTCCTCGCCGGGCCCCAGCCCGGCCGCCCGCAGCACGGCCTCCTCGCCCGCGTACTGCTCCAGGCACCCGCGCCCTCCGCAGGGGCACGCCGGGCCCTCCGGGCGAACCGGAACGTGCCCCAACTCGCCCGCGAATCCACGGGTTCCGCGCAGCAGCTTGCCGTCGACGACGAGCGCGGCGCCGATGCCGATCTCGGCCGAGACGTGCAGGAAGTCGGCGGGGGTGTCCTCGCCGAGCCAGAGCTCGGCGAGGGCCCCGAAATTCGCCTCGTTGTCGACGGCCAGGGGCAGAACGAACGGCGCCGCGGCCGCCGGCGGCAGCAGCGCGGCGACGTCCGTGTCGTGCCAGTCCAGGTTGGGCGCCCGGACCACCGTGCCGGCGCCGCGTGCGACCAGGCCCGGCACCGCGACCGCGAGGCCCGCCGGGCGCAGTCCGTCCCGTTCGGCACGGGCCGTCACCTCCCGCACCAGCACGGACAGTTCCTTCAGGACGGGTCCGGGCGCGCGTCCGCGGTTGGCGACGCGGCGCACGGCACGCGCGCGTACCTCGCCGCCCAGATCGACCGCGCACGCCGCGAGATGGTCGACGCCCACCTCGGCCCCGATCCCGGCGGGGCCGCGGCGGCTGACCGCGAGCGCCGAGCCGGGACGCCCGACCCGGCCGGGCCGCTGCGGGCCGAGCTCCTCGATCAGACCCGACCGGATCAGTTCGTCGACGAGCGTGGACACCGCGGCCCTGGTCAGCCCGATGCGCTGGGCGACCGTGGCCCGTGACAACGGGCCGTCGGTGGCGACGGCGTGCATGACCCGTGAGAGGTTGCGCCGGCGCATGCCCTGCTGGGTGTCGGGCGTGCCGGGCCGGGGCTCGTGCAGTGGTGCGGTCATGCCTCCGGACGCTCCCATGGGCTCGGGCCGGCGCACGGGGTCGTCGGCCTTCCTGGATCCTCGGTCGGCCGGGTGGTCAGCGCGGGCCCCTGTCCAGGAGCGGGGCCGCGTCGGAGAGTACCCCGGAGATCCGTGCCAGCGCCTCGGCGTCCTGCTCCACGGGGTCGAGAACGGGCCCCTGCGCCGTGCCCCAGCGCCGTGCCACCGCCGCCGGATCCTCCCCGGTCAGCATTCCGGCGGCCTGTGCCGCGGCGCCGAGCGCGACCAGCTCACGGGCCTCCGGCACCTGCACGGCGCGGCCCGAGAGCCGTCGTACGGTCTGCTGCCAGGCTGTTCCCCGGGCGCCGCCCCCGATGAGCAGCAGCGGCACCGACAGGTCGGCGTCGGCGTCGAGGACGAGGTCGAGCGCGCCCAGGAGCGCGTGGACGGCGCCGTCGTAGGCGGCCTGCAGAAGCTGACCGCCCGTGGTGTCGTGCCGCAGTCCGTGCAACAGCCCTGAGGCGTTCGGCAGATCGGGCGTGCGCTCGCCGTCCAGGTACGGCAGCAGCGTGATGTCGCCGCCGCCTTCCACGGCCTCGCGGTCCAGGCCGAGCAGCGCGGCGACCCGGTCGACGGCCAGTGTGCAGTTCAGGGTGCACGCGAGAGGCAGCCAGTCGCCGCGCGCGTCGGCGAAACCGGCGACGGTGCCGGTCGGGTCCGCGGGGCGGTGCCGCGACACCGCGTACACCGTGCCGGACGTGCCGAGGCTGAGGACGGGGGTGCCGGGCCGGAGGCCGAGGCCCAGAGCGGCCGCCGCGTTGTCGCCCGTGCCGGCGGCCACCAGCGTCCCCTTGGAGAAGGGGAGTTCACCCGTGGTGTGGACCGTGCCCGCCACCTCTCCGGGGCGCACGACCCGGGGGAGCAGCGCAGGATCGAGCCCCACGCGCGCGAGGATGTCGTCGTCGTACGACTCCGTGGCCGATGCCCACCAGCCCGTGCCCGAGGCGTCGCCGCGGTCCGTCGTGCCGTCGCCGGTCAGCCGCTGTGTGAGGTAGTCGTGCGGGAGCCGTACCGCGGCCGTGGCGCGTACGGCGTCCGGCTCGTGCTCGGCCAGCCACGCCCACTTCGTGACAGTGAAGGAGGCCCCCGGCACGCTGCCCACCCGCTCGGCCCACGCCTTGGGCCCGCCCATCTCGTCGATGAGGCGGCGGGCCTGGGGTGCCGAGCGCACGTCGTTCCAGAGCAGCGCGGGACGCACCGGCCGGCCCGCGGCGTCCAGGGTGACCAGGCCGTGCTGCTGGCCGCCGACCGACACCGCGGAGGCCCGGTGCGCCGCGTCACCGCACTGGCGCAGCGCCTCGCACAGGGCGGTCCACCACTGCTCGGGGTCGCTCTCGCGGCCCTGCCCCGCGCTCACCGTGTGCGGTGCCTGGCCGCTCGCCACGACCGCGCCCGTGGCGGCGTCGACGACCAGGGCCTTCGTGGACTGCGTGGAGCTGTCCACCCCGACGACGAGTGGTCCATCGGCTGATGACATGCGGCTCTCCCGTTCCCGACAAGACGATTCCGTGGCTGTCCGAAGTGCATGTGCGACAGAGCGTTCACCCCATGCTCTCCCGAGATGCCTCTTCCCAGCGACGTGTCCGCATACTAATTTGTAAAGTGCCATGACGAAATAGGCATGACTGGCGAGGAGCCGCGACATGACGTACCGACCCACCCCTGACGACAAGTTCAGCTTCGGCCTGTGGACGGTCGGCTGGCAGGGACGCGACCCGTTCGGCGACGCCACCCGCGCCGCGCTCGACCCGGCCGAGTCCGTGCGGCGCCTGGCCGACCTCGGCGCCTACGGGGTGACGTTCCACGACGACGACCTGATCCCCTTCGGGGCCTCGGACACCGAGCGCGAGTCACACGTCAAGCGCTTCCGCCAGGCCCTCGACGCCACCGGCCTGATCGTCCCGATGGCCACCACCAACCTCTTCACGCACCCCGTCTTCAAGGACGGCGCGTTCACCGCGAACGACCGTGACGTACGCCGGTACGCCCTGCGCAAGACCGTCCGTAACATCGATCTCGCCGTCGAGCTCGGCGCGAAGACGTATGTCGCCTGGGGCGGCCGCGAAGGCGCCGAGTCGGGCGCGGCCAAGGACGTGCGCGCCGCCCTCGACCGGATGAAGGAGGCCTTCGATCTGCTCGGCGAGTACGTCGTCGAGCAGGGCTACGACCTGAAGTTCGCGATCGAGCCGAAGCCGAACGAGCCGCGCGGCGACATCCTTCTGCCCACCGTCGGCCACGCCCTGGCGTTCATCGAGCGCCTGGAGCGGCCCGAGATGTACGGCGTGAACCCGGAGGTGGGCCACGAGCAGATGGCGGGGCTCAACTTCGCGCACGGCATCGCCCAGGCACTGTGGGCGGGCAAGCTCTTCCACATCGACCTCAACGGCCAGACGGGCATCAAGTACGACCAGGACCTCCGCTTCGGCGCGGGCGACCTGCGCTCGGCGTTCTGGCTGGTCGATCTGCTGGAGAGCGCCGGGTACGAGGGGCCGCGGCACTTCGACTTCAAGCCGCCGCGCACGGAGGACCACGACGGGGTGTGGGCGTCGGCCGAGGGCTGCATGCGCAACTACCTGATCCTGCGCGAGCGTGCGGCCGCGTTCCGGGCCGACCCGGAGGTTCAGGAGGCGCTGCGTGCCTCGCGCCTCGACGAGCTGGTGCAGCCGACGGCCGCCGACGGCCTGTCGGGTCTGCTCGCCGACGAGTCCGCCTTCGAGGGCTTCGACGTGGAGGCGGCCGCAGCCCGCGGCATGGCCTTCGAGCGCCTCGACCAGCTGGCCATGGACCACCTCCTGGCGGTCCGGGGCTGACACTCACGCGCGCGTGGTGCCCGACCGGCACCACGCGCGCGTAGCCCTCGGTTCGGCCTCCGCCCATTCCGTGCGGGGCCGATCGATGGCTGGACACGCCGTCGCCCCCGGATCCACTTGGCCGACCGGGCGGCGCACCGATGCGTGGAGAGCGTCTGTGATACTTCGGCGATGGACACACGTACGACGGCAGAAGCGGAACGGCCTGGTCAGAAGGGTTCCGAGGCATCCCGGCCGTCCCGCGTCCGGTGGGAGCTGAGGGTCGCCGGGACCGCCGACGTGGAGCCGATCGCAGAGCTGCGGGCCGTGGTCATGCGGCCGGACCTGGTGCGCCTCGGCCGCTACGACGAACACCGTGTCCGGCAGCGGCTGCGCGACACGTTCTGCGAGGGGTACACGTCCGTCGTCCTGGTCGACGGCGCGTTCGCGGGCAGCGTCACGATGCGCCCGTCGCCGTCAGGCGGCCAGTGGATCGAGCACTTCTACCTCGCCCCGGAACAGCAGGGGCGAGGCCTCGGCACGTCCGTCCTGCGCGCACTTCTCGACCGTGCCGACGCGGCGGGCGAGACCGTACGCCTGGACGTCGTCCAGGGCAGCGCGGCCCGCCGCCTCTACGAGCGCCACGGCTTCACCCTCGAATCGCAGGACCCGATCGACGTGTTCATGGTGCGTGCCCCACGGGTCGAGCGTGAGGCCCGCACCTGACCTCGAGGGCGCGACGCGGACGGTTCACGCCCCCACCCACACCGTGGTGATGTTGCAGAACTCGCGGATTCCGTGGGCGGAGAGCTCTCGGCCGTAGCCGGAGCGCTTGATGCCGCCGAAGGGGAACGCCGGATGGGAGGCGGTCATTCCGTTCACGTAGACGCCGCCCGCCTCGATGTCGCGGGCGAAACGGTCGATCTCCGCCGCGTCGTGCGTCCATACGTTGGAACTCAGCCCGAACGGTGAGTCGTTGGCGAGGGACACGGCCTCGTCCAGGTCACCGACGCGGTACAGCGTGGCGACCGGTCCGAAGGTCTCCTCGCGGTGGATGCGCATGTCCTTCGTGATGTCCGCGATGACCGTGGGCTCGTAGTACCAGCCGCTCTTGGCGTACGCCTCGGGGCGTTGTCCGCCGCACAGCACCGTCGCGCCGCACTCCACGGCGTCGTCCACGAGCTCCTCCAGATCGGCGCGGCCCTGCTCGCTGGCGAGCGGCCCGACGTCGGTGTTCTCGTCCATCGGGTCGCCGACCCGCAGGGCCCGCATCCCGGAGACGAACAGCTCGGCGAACTCGTCGTAGACGTCCCTGTGCACGATGAACCGCTTCGCCGCGATGCAGGACTGCCCGTTGTTCTGGGCCCGCGCCGTCACCGCGACCTTCGCGGCCTTCGCGACGTCCGCCGACGGCATCACGACGAACGGGTCACTGCCGCCGAGCTCCAGGACCGTCTTCTTGACCTCGTCACCCGCGATCGATGCGACGGAACGTCCCGCCGGCTCGCTGCCGGTCAGCGTCGCCGCCACGACCCGCTCGTCCCGCAGCACGCCCTCCACAGCGCGGGAACCGATGAGCAGCGTCTGGAAGCAGCCGTCCGGGAACCCGGCCCTGCGGAAGAGGTCCTGGAGGTACAGCGCGGTCTGCGGCACGTTCGACGCGTGCTTGAGCAGTCCTACGTTGCCTGCCATCAGGGCGGGCGCGGCGAACCGTACGACCTGCCACAGCGGGAAGTTCCACGGCATCACGGCGAGGACGATGCCCAGCGGCCGGTAGCGCACATGGGCGCTGACCGCGCCGGAGTCCTCCACGTCCTTGGCCGAGGGGTGCTCGTCGGCGAGGAGTTCCTGGGCGTGCTCCGCGTACCAGCGCATCGCCTTCGCGCACTTCGCGGCCTCCGCGCGGGCCGCCACGACGGGCTTGCCCATCTCGGTGGTCATGACGCGCGCGATGTCGTCACGGTCCGCGTCGAGCAGGTCGGCGGCGGTCTGAAGCAGCCGGGCCCGTTCGAAGAACGTGCTGGTGCGGTACGTGCGGAACGTGCCGGCGGCGAGGAGGATCCGGTGCTCGATCTCCTCGTCGGTCAGGGCGTCGTACGTCTTGAGCGTCTCGCCGTTCGCGGGGTTGACCGTCGCGATGGGCATGGGGGTGACCTCCTCTGCGCGGTGCTTCGACCTTCCCGCGTCACGTCGCGCCGCGCAACGCGGACGGGCCGTGTACCCGGTGGCGCGGGTGTCAGACGTGCTCGGCGAGCCGGTCGAGGAAGACGGCCTGCGCCTGCACGACGAGGGCGCGCCCCGCGTCGAGCCCGAGCCAGGCCGCGCGGTCCAGCTCGGGGAACTCGGCCAGGCGTCCCGAGCCCTTCGGCCACTCCATCGTGAACGTGCCGGGCACGAAGCCGCCCAGATCGAGGTCGCCCTCCACGGCCCACACGGTGACGTGCTTGCCGCCGGACTGCACGGTGTCGCCGAGCGGCACCGGCGTGCCCTCCGGCGGGGCGAGGCCCAGTTCCTCCCGGAACTCCCTGCGCGCCGCCGCCCACGGCTCCTCGTCGTCCGTGTACTCGCCCTTCGGCACCGTCCACGCCCTGGCGTCGCGCCGCTCCCAGAACGGGCCGCCCATGTGTCCGAGCAGCACCTCGGTACCGGCGGCCGTGCGCCGGAACAGCAACAGCCCCGCGCTCTGCTTCTTGTACGCCATGGCACCAGTGTCGGGGCGCTCCATGTGAACGGCGCCCTCCGCGCGGCCCTCCGAGTGCGAGGAGGCGCCGCGCCGGTGGAGCGCGAAGGTCACGACGAGGCCGACCGCGAAGAACAGCGCCGACCACCGGTACGCGGTCGGGTATGTCTGCATGGGAACAGCAACACGCCGAACATGCGCGCGCCCGAGATGGAGATCGCGAGGAACGATGCTCCGCGGTCCTGGTCCTGGTCCAGGTCCCGGTCCTGGTCCTGGTCCTGGTCCAGGACGACTCGCAGCGGCAGCAGCGGATGCGGGGCGCGCGTCTCCCACGTGCCGAACACCATGAGCAGGACCCCCGACGACGAGGAACTCCCAGGTCTCCAAGGCCCCCGCCCACGCTGCGGGCACCCGTACCGGGCGGCGACCGGGACGGTCGACGCCCGGGTGGGTGACCGGATCAGGACGAGGAGTTCGAGGCCCGCCCGGACGTGCCGCGCGCCTCGGCCTCCGCGCCGACCGGATCCTGCGCGTCCCGCGGCGCGGGCACGATCCCCGTACCGGCGGTGACCACCGCGGCCGGTGCGTCGCCGCGGTGCCGCCACCGCGACACGCGCATCGCGACGGGCTCGGTGAAGCGCGCCGTCAGCGGTCCGACGATCACGAGGATCAGGACGTACGCGGTGGCCAGCGGGCCGAGCCGGGGCTCGATGCCTGCGGTGACCGCGAGGCCCGCGATGACGATGGAGAACTCGCCGCGCGCCACGAGCGCGCCGCCCGCGCGCCAGCGGCCCTTGACGGAGATCTTCGCCCGCCGCGCCGCCCAGTAGCCCGTCGCGATCTTCGTGCAGGCCGTGACGACCGCGAGAGCGAGCGCCGGAAGCAGGACCGGCGGGATGCTCGCCGGGTCGGTGTGCAGTCCGAAGAAGACGAAGAACACGGCGGCGAACAGATCGCGCAGCGGAAGCAGCAGCGAGTGGGCGCCCTCGGCGACCTCACCGGACAGGGCGATGCCGACGAGGAACGCGCCGACGGCCGCCGACACCTGGAGCTGCTGCGCGATCCCGGCGACCAGGATCGTCAGGCCGAGCACGACCAGGAGCAGCTTCTCCGGGTCGTCGCTGGAGACGAACCGGGAGATGAGCCGCCCGTAGCGCACGGCGAGGAACAGGACGAGGCCCGCCGCACCGAGCGCGATGGCCAGCGTGACACCGCCCGCCGCCCAGCCGACGCCCGCGAGCAGAGCCGTGATGATCGGCAGATAGACGGCCATGGCCAGGTCCTCGAGGACCAGGATGCTGAGGATCACCGGGGTCTCCCGGTTGCCGACCCGGCCGAGGTCGCCGAGCACCTTGGCGATCACACCCGACGACGAGATCCAGGTGACACCGGCGAGGACGACGGCGGCCACCGGGCCCCAGCCCATGAGCAGCGCCGCCGCGGCGCCGGGCAGAGCGTTGAACGCGCAGTCGACGAGGCCCGCCGGGTACTGCGTCTTGAGGTTGCTGACGAGATCGCTGGCCGTGTACTCCAGGCCCAGCATCAGCAGCAGCAGGATGACGCCGATCTCGGCGCCGATGGCCACGAACTCCTCGCTCGCGCCGAGGGGGAGCAGCCCGCCTTCGCCGAACGCGAGCCCCGCAAGCAGATAGAGGGGGATGGGTGAGAACCGGAACCGCCCGGCGAATCTGCCCAGCAGGCCGAGCGCGAGGATGATCGCCCCGAACTCGATGAGGAACACCGCGGAGTGCATCCGATCACTCCCTTCCGAGAATCGTCGCCGCCGCTTCCACACCTTCGCGGGTGCCGATGACGATCACGGTGTCCCCGCCGGCGAGCCGGAAGTCGGGGGTGGGCGACGGGATCGCCTCGGCGCGCCGCAGCACGGCCACGATCGAGGCGCCGGTCTCCGTCCGCAGCTGCGTCTCGCCCAGCACGCGACCGTTCCAGTGCGAGGTGGCGCCGATCTCGATGCGCTCGGCGACCAGGCCCAGATCGGTGGTGTGCAGCAGGTTCGGACTGTGGTGGGACGGCATCAGCGCGTCGATCAGCGCGGCCGCCTCACCGGACGTCAGCTTCAGCGACAGGTCGCAGGCGTCCGGGTCGTCGGTCCGGTAGGCGCTCAGGGTGCGCCCGCCGTCCCGGTGCGCGACCACCGACACCTGCCGTTGGTCGCGGGTGGTCAGGTCGTACCGGAAGCCGATCCCCGGCAGTGGCGTGCGGCTCAGGCGTGAAGCGGGCACAGCTCTCCCCTTGTCCGTGCTTGTCCTGGATGATGCATGGCGCCTGCAAGTACAGGTGCCGGGTGTCACCCTATCGGCCTCAAGATTTGGCAAAGAAACGGTCTTGTTTCGGCGTCGCGCTCTTACCGCGCCGCGTGCGCGGCGAGCACCGTCTCGACCGTGTCCGCGTCCTCGGCCGCCTTGTCCTCGCGGTAGCGCACGACGCGCGCGAAGCGGAGCGTGACGCCGGCCGGATAGCGCGTGGACTTCTGCAGACCGTCGTAGGCGATCTCCACGACCAACTCGGGCCGCACCGTCACGACGTGACCGTCGTCGCTCAGGGCCAGCTCCCGCAGCCGCTCCGTCTGCCAGGTGAGCAGTACGTCCGTGAGCCCCTTGAACGTCTTGCCCAGCATCGCGAAGGAGCCGTCCGGCCTGCGGGCGCCGAGGTGCAGGTTCGACAGCTTGCCCGTGCGTCGGCCATGCCCCCACTCGGCCGCGAGCACCACCAGGTCCAGCGTGTGCACGGGCTTCACCTTCAGCCAGGACGCGCCACGCCGCCCCGCGCTGTACGGGGCGGCGAGCGCCTTCACGACGACGCCTTCATGGCCGCGCCGCAGGGTGTCGGCGAAGAACGCGTCGGCGGCGGCGCGGGCCGCCGCGTCCCCTCCGTCCGGTACGACGACGTGGCGCACCCGCATCGCCTCCGGCACCAGGCGGGCGAGACGCGCGTGGCGCTCGGCGAACGGCAGATCGAGCAGCTCGTCCCCGCCCGCGTACAGGGCGTCGAAGAACACCGGCACCACGGGAACGGACCCCGCGGCCGTCGCCACGTCCACCCGCGAACCCACGCGGCTCGCGATCTCCTGGAACGGGCGCGGCCGTCCGTCCCCGTCCAGCGCGATGACCTCCCCGTCGAGGATGAAGCGGCCGCCGTCGAGCCCGGCCGCCGCGGCGGTGACCTCGGGCAACCGGTCGGTGATGTCGTCGAGCGTGCGCGTGTAGACGCGTACGACGTCACCGTCGCGGTGCACCTGCACGCGGATGCCGTCGAGTTTCTCCTCCACCGCGCACGCCCCGAGCTTGTCGACGGACTCCCCGACCGAGGACGCGCTGTGCGCCAGCATGGGGAACACCGGGCGCCCGACGGTCAGTCGGAATCGGTTCAGCGCGTCCGGGCCCTCGGCCAGCAGTGCCTGCGCCACCACCTGGAGGGACCCGGTAAGCATCACCGCCCGCCGCACCTCTTCCGGCGGCGCGCCGGTCGCCTGCGCCAGTCCCTCCAGTGCCACCGCGTCGAGAGCCCCCTGCCGCAGTTCGCCGGTGAGCAGACCGAACAGGAACCGCTGCTCGTCCTCGGTCGCGGCACCCATCAACTCCCCGACGAGCCGCGCCCGTTCGGCCTGCGACCCCGCGCCGGCGACATCGCCGAGCGCGGTCAGCGCGGCATCGACGTCCTGGACCGTCAGCCGGGGCCGTGTGGCAGGCTCCACCGGATCGCGCAGCACCCGCCACCCGACGCCGAGACGTCCCTGCGGGAGGCGTCCCGCCAGGTGAGGGATCACGATCGGTACGTCGTCCGGTTCCGCCGCCCGGAAGAGCTCGGCGAGCAGCGCGATCTTCCGCGACCGCGCCTTGGTGGCCGCGACCTCCTGGGACACCTGCGCGAGCCGGGAGAACAGCATGCAGCCATCCTGCACCGGGCCGAGCTGCGGCGCACGAGGGTGCGGGCATCCGCCGGCGGACCGCGCTCCCCGATGGATTCCCGACGGGAACACGTCCTTCACGGTTTATCCCTGCCCAGGGGAATACTGTTCCGCGATGCGAGACCGGCGCGGAGATTTCTTGACCGGCCCGGCACGCCCCTGGTTGGATCAGTGGCATGAACACGAGACTGGACCTCACGCGGCGACGCCATGTCGACCTCGCGCGCGTCTCCAGCTCCTCCTGTTGCCGCGCCCTCTGACGGGTCTCCCACACCCCGGCTGCCAGGCCGCCTCTCCCGCGACCGGCTCTGTCGGACCTCCACCGTGCCGATGGATCTCCGCACGGCTCCTCATCGCGCCGCACTGAACCGCACCGTGCATTCGGTACGCCTTCGGCATGCGTGAATTCCTTCTTTTCCCTGCCTCTGTGTTTCCCGCGTCCGCATTTTTCACTGGTGCCGCATTCCGCGTGCCGAATTCCAGCCCGAAGGGTCCCGTCATGGCCACCGTTCTCTCCATTTCCGGAAGTCCCTCCGCCACCTCCCGCACCGCGCGACTCCTGCGCCATCTCGACGCGCGGCTCGAAGCGCAGGGCCACGACGTCATCGCCCTCGACGTCCGCACCCTGCCCGCCGAGGCGCTCCTCGGCGCCGACTTCGGCCACCCGGCCATCGTCGAGGCGACCGGGCTCCTCGCCCGCGCCGACGGCGTCGTCGTCGCGACCCCCGTCTACAAAGCCGCGTACTCGGGTCTCCTCAAGGCGCTCCTCGACCTGCTGCCGCAGTACGGACTCGACGGCAAGACCGTGCTGCCGCTCGCCACCGGCGGCACCACCGCCCATGTGCTCGCCCTCGACTACGCGCTGCGGCCCGTCCTCAACTCCATGGGCGCCGCCCACATCGTCCAGGGGTGGTTCACCCTCGACAAGGACATCGCCGTCGCGACGGACGGCACGGTCAGCGTCGCGCCGGGCTCCGCCGAGGCGCTCGGCCGCGTCGTCGACCAGTTCTCCGGAGCACTCACGCGCACCGCGCGTCCGCTGCTCGCCGCGGCGAGCTGACCCACCGACTCCCGCCCCGTCAGCGCCTGTTGGCATCACCGTCCTCCGCGATCGGAGTCCGCTCGTGTCCCTCACCTTCCACTGGTTCTTGCCGACCAACGGCGACAGCCGCCATGTCGTCGGCGGTGGCCACGGCACACCCGTGACCGCGGCGGGCGGTGACCGGCCCCCGTCCATCGGCTATCTCACGCAGATCGCCCGCGCCGCCGAGGACCTGGGCTTCGTCGGCGCGCTGACCCCCACCGGCGCCTGGTGCGAGGACGCATGGCTGACCACCGCCATGCTCAGTCAGCAGACCGAGCGCCTGAAGTTCCTCGTCGCGTTCCGGCCCGGCTTCGTCTCGCCCACACTCGCCGCGCAGATGGCCTCCACGTACCAGCGCCAGACCGGCGGCAGGCTCCTCCTGAACGTCGTGACGGGCGGCGAGAGCCGTGAGCAGCGCGCCTACGGCGACTTCCTCGACAAGGACGCCCGCTACGCGCGCACCGGTGAATTCCTGGAGATCGTCCGGGGGTTGTGGGCGGGCGACACCGTCGACCTGGCGGGCGAACACCTCCAGGTGCAGGACGCCCGGCTCGCCCGGCTGCCCGACCCGGTCCCCGAGGTCTACTTCGGCGGCTCCTCACCCGTCGCGGGCGAGATCGCGGCGCGGCACAGCGACGTCTACCTCACCTGGGGCGAGCCGCCCGCCCAGGTCGCCGAGAAGACAGCCCGGATCCGTGGCCTCGCCGAGAAGGAGGGCCGCACCGTGCGGTTCGGGATCCGGCTGCACGTCATCACGCGCGACACCTCGGAGCAGGCCTGGGCGGAGGCCGACCGGCTCCTCCAGGGATTCGACCCGGCCACCGTCCGGTCCGTCCAGGAAGGGCTGGCGCGCAGCGAGTCCGAGGGCCAGCAGCGGATGCTCGCCCTGCACGGCGGAAGCTCCGGCAGCCTGGAGATCCACCCCAACCTGTGGGCCGGGATCGGCCTCGTACGCGGGGGCGCCGGCACCGCGCTCGTCGGCAGCCACGACGAGGTCGCCGACCGTGTCGAGGAGTACCACCGCATCGGCATCGACGAGTTCGTGCTCTCCGGATATCCGCATCTGGAGGAGGCGTACTGGTTCGGGGAGGGCGTCCTGCCGCGGTTGCACGCGCGCGGGCTGTGGGCACACCCGCACCGCGACGCCGCCGCGCTGACGGCACCCCAGGTCCCGTTCGGGAACTGAGCCGGTCCGCACACCCCGCCGCTACAGCGCCTCGCGCTCATCCCGCTCGTGCGTCCCGGGCTCCAACGCCGGTGCCGCCACGCCGAGATGAGAGCGGCACTGTGGCCTCGGCGCCTTCTCCAGCCGCGAGCGGACCGCCACCGGACGGATGAACACCAGGGCCGTGGCCGAACCGAGTGCGAACAGCAGGGCGCAGCCCAGGGCGGCCCGGTGGAAAGACGTGTTCACGGAATCCGGCTGCGTGTACGCGTCCCCGGACAGCCCGACCGCCAGCGGCAGCGCCGCCACCACGAGGAGCTGCGCGATACGGGCCGCCGTGTTGTTGACGCCGCTGGCGAGCCCGGCGCGGCCCGGTTCGACCGACGCCAGGACCGTGGCCGTCAGGGGCGCGACGAACACGCTCATGCCCAGGCCGAGGACCGCCACGGCGGGCAGGACATCGGTCACGTACGACGAGCCGGGCTCGATACGCAGCATGAGGAGCAGGCCCGCCGCCGCGATCAGCGGCCCGGCGACCAGGGGCGGCGTCGGCCCGACACGGCGCGCGAGGTCGCCCGCGCGGGGGGAGAGCAGCAGCATCAGGAGGGTGATCGGCAGCGTCGCCATGCCGGCCTCCAGCGCGCTGTAGCCGAGCGCGATCTGCAGCTGTACGGGCAGCAGGAACAGGATGCCGCCGATCCCCGCGTACAGGCACAGCGTCATCGCGTTGGCCGCGCTGAACAGCCGGGAGTGGAACAGCGACGGCGGCAGCATCGGGTTCGCGCGCCGGTGCTCCAGGGCGACGAAGGCGACGCCGGCGGCGACACCGAGCACGGCGGGCAGCGCCGTCGACACGGCGGACGCGCCTCCGGACGACCCGATGAGCGTGTAACTGATGCCCACCAGGCACAGGGCGGCGAGCAGGGCCCCCGCCATGTCGAAGCGGGTCCCGGCGACCTCGGACTCACGGCTCTCCGGCACGTGCCGCACCGCGATCAGCAGCACGACCGCTGCCAGCGGCACATTGATGAGGAAGATCCACCGCCATCCGGGGCCGTCGATCAGATACCCGCCGAGGAACGGTCCGAGCGCCCCCGCCACACCCGTGAGCCCCGACCAGGCGCCCACGGCCCGCGACTGGTCCTCGGGGCAGAACGAGGACCGTACGAGGGCCAGCGACCCCGGTGTCAGGAGCGCGCCACCGACACCCTGCAGCGCGCGGGCCGCGATGAGGACCCCCTGGTCGGGGGCGAGCCCGCACAGCGCCGACGCGACCGCGAACCAGGCCACGCCGAGCACGAGTGTGCGCCGCCGCCCGATCCGGTCGCCGAGCGCGCCGCCCCACAGGAGCAGCGCGGACAGCGTCAGCATGTAGGCGTTCACGACCCACTGGAGGCTCGACAGGGAGGCGTCGAGATCTCGCCCGATCGTCGGCAGGGCGACGTTCACCACCGTGCCGTCGAGCATCGCCATCCCGGAAGCCAGGACGACACAGGCGAGGATCCAGCGGCCCCTGGCGGAGGAGAGCCGGATTTCGGGAGCTGATTCGACGGGTTCGGGCGTCATCACAGCCATTGTCGTGGACGCGGGGGGAGCGTCGCGAGACCGCCGCGCGGCACAGGGGTTCCGCGGGCCGTCGGCGGACCCGACCTGCTCGGTCACGGCGCCCGCGACAGGCCCCGCGCCGACGGCTCGGAGCGGGGCTCGCGGGAGGCGAGCGGGGCCCCGCGGCCCCGGACGCCTACTTCGGGAGGTTGGCCTCGATCGCGGCGACCACCTCGGGGGCGTCCGGCACCACCTGCGGCGAGAAGCGGGCGACGACCTCACCCTTGGGGGAGAGCACGAACTTCTCGAAGTTCCAGCGGATGTCCCCGTCGTGGCCCTCCGCGTCGGCGGTGGTGACCAGACGCTCGTACAGCGGGTGGCGTCCTTCCCCGTTCACCTCGACCTTCTCGGTCATCGGGAACGTCACGCCGTACGTCGCCGAGCAGAACTCGGCGATCTCCTCGGCGCTGCCGGGCTCCTGGCCCATGAACTGGTTGCAGGGAACCCCGAGCACGCTGAAGCCACGGCTCGCGTACTCGGCGTGGAGCTGCTCCAGGGCCGCGTACTGCGGGGTGAGGCCGCACTTCGAGGCCACGTTGACGATGAGGACGGCCTTGCCCTCGTACTGGGGGAGGTCGGCGGGGCCACCCTGGAGGGTGGCGATCTCGACGTTCTCGTAGACAGACATGCTCCGGATGCTAGCGACCCGTGAGGTGGCGCTCCTCGTCACCCCGGCCCGGAAACCGGAGCCCATCTGTGAAGATGGCGGAGAACGATGCGACGAGCGAGTGGAGGGCTGATCGTCATGGTGCAGCAGGTACGAGGCGTGATCGCGCGGGCCAAGGGTGAGCCGGTGCGGATCGAGACGATCGTCGTGCCGGATCCCGGACCAGGTGAGGCCGTGGTCAAGGTCCAGGCGTGCGGGGTCTGTCATACCGACCTGCACTACCGGGAGGGCGGCATCAACGACGAGTTCCCGTTCCTGCTCGGTCATGAGGCGGCCGGTGTCGTCGAGGCGGTGGGCGACGGTGTCACCGAGGTCGCGCCGGGCGACTTCGTGATCCTCAACTGGCGTGCCGTGTGCGGCCAGTGCCGTGCCTGCCTGCGCGGGCGCCCCCAGTACTGCTTCGACACGCACAACGCGAAGCAGAAGATGACGCTCCTCGACGGTACGGAGCTCTCGCCCGCGCTCGGTATCGGCGCCTTCGCCGAGAAGACGCTCGTCGCCGCCGGCCAGTGCACGAAGGTCGACCCGGAGGCCTCGCCGGCCGCCGCGGGCCTGCTCGGCTGCGGTGTCATGGCCGGCCTCGGCGCCGCCATCAACACCGGCAACGTCGGCCGCGGCGACTCCGTCGCCGTCATCGGCTGCGGAGGGGTCGGCGCGGCGGCCGTGACCGGCGCCCACCTGGCAGGCGCCGGGAAGATCATCGCCATCGACATCGACGACAAGAAGCTGGCGACGGCGAAGAAACTCGGCGCCACGCACACCGTCAACTCCCGCTCCACGGACCCGGTCGAGGCCGTCCGCGAGCTGACCGGAGGCTTCGGTGCCGACGTCGTCATCGAGGCCGTCGGCCGCCCGGAGACCTACAAGCAGGCGTTCTACGCCCGCGACCTCGCCGGGACCGTCGTCCTCGTCGGCGTCCCCACCCCCGAGATGCAGCTCGAACTGCCCCTGCTGGACGTGTTCGGGCGCGGCGGCGCGCTCAAGTCGTCCTGGTACGGCGACTGTCTGCCCGCGCGCGACTTCCCGATGCTGATCGATCTCTACCGGCAGGGGCGGCTCGACCTCGACACGTTCGTGACCGAGACGATCGCCCTGGAGGACGTGGAGAAGGCGTTCGAGCGGATGCACCACGGCGACGTGCTGCGCTCGGTGGTGATCTTCTGATGGCCGGCGCGCGCATCGAACACCTCGTCACGTCCGGCACGTTCTCCCTCGACGGGGGCACCTGGGACGTCGACAACAACGTCTGGATCGTCGGGGACGACAGCGAGGTCGTCGTGATCGACGCGGCGCACGACGCCGACGCGATCGCCGAGGCCGTGGGTGACCGGCGGCTCGTCGCCATCGTGTGCACCCATGCCCACGACGACCACATCGACGCGGCACCCGCACTCGCCGGGCGCACCGGCGCGCCGATCCTCCTGCACCCCGCGGACACGGAGCTGTGGAAGCAGAAGCACCCGGACCGCACGCCTGACGGAGATCTCGCCGACGGGCAGCGACTGACGGTGGCGGGCGTGGAGTTGACCGTGCTGCACACGCCGGGGCACTGCCACGGCGCGGTCAGCCTGTACGCGCCGGACCTCGGGGCCGTCTTCACCGGCGACACCCTGTTCGCGGGTGGACCCGGGGCGACGGGCCGGTCGTTCAGCGACTTCCCGACCATCGTGGAGTCGATCAGGGAGCGTCTCCTCACGCTGCCGCCGGAGACCGAGGTACGGACCGGACACGGCGACAGCACCACCATCGGGGCCGAGGCGCCTCACCTGGAGGAGTGGATCGCCAGGGGGCACTGAGCCGGGCGACCGGGCCGGGCGGCGGACGGAGTGCTGCCGCCCGGGTCTCCCCGGCCGTCAGGGGTGGGCGAGAACCGCGCGTACCGTCTTCCCGCCGTAGGGGTCGCTCACCACACTCATACGGCGCGACAGCGCGTCGACGAGGGAGATGCCGCGGCCCGACTCGGCGGACAGCGAAGCCGGCTTGAGCTGCGGGTGGTGCGGGCTGTCGTCGTGGACCGAGACGGTCAGCTCGTCCGCGTCCAGGCACAGACTCATACGGCAGTGACTGTCCTCGATCCGGGCCGCGTTGGCGACCAGCTCCGACACGACGAGCACCGCGTCGTGCGCGCCGCCCGCGCTCCGTCCCGCGAGAAAGTCATGGGTGAGGCGCCGGGCCCAGCGGGCGGAGCCCGAGCCCTGCGGCAAGAGGTACTCCACGCGTGCGGGCCGCCGTACGGCGCGCTTGAGCGCACGCATGACGATCACTTCCTTCCGTCGCCTGTGGCACGGGCTGTTCCTCGGTCACGAGCCCCATTCCCCGGCAGCCTGATCGTCAAGCGGTTACGGCCCGACGGCCGTGCGAGGGCGTGGTAGCCGTGTCCGATGCGACGCCCGAGCAGGAAGTAGGCGATCAGGGCGCCCGTCGTGTTCAGGATCACGTCGTCCACGTCGAAGGCGCGCCCCTCGACGATCGCGCCCTGCGCCAGTTCCACGAGCGCCATCACGAGGACCGTCACCGCCAGCACCCGCAACATGCGGCCCTTGCGCGCCACAAGCACCGGCAGCAGCAGCCCGAACGGCGCGCCGAGCAGCAGATTCCCGCCGATCTGCTTGCAGGCGCCGAGGAACGTGTACGACTCGGCGTACTGGCGCAGGGAGTGTCCCGGCCGCATGTTGGACCCCGCGAGGTCCGCCGACGCCGGGGACGGCGTCAGGGTCAGCCGGGCGAGGACCGCGGAGAACGCCACGAGAGCGACGAACGCGAGGCCGGCGATGAGCGCACGGGCGGCGATCCGCCCCCATGGCACCGGCTTACGTGTCCCCGGCTTGCGTGTCGCCGTTTTCCGGGCTGCCGGCTTTCGCGGTGCGCGCTTCCCTGTCACCCGCCTCCCTGCCTCGCCCTTACGCTTCTGGCCCTTGCGCTCCTGGCCCTTTCGCCGACGTGCCGCAGTCTGTGGGGTCATGGGAGCCGGTTGCCCCGGCGCGCCCCGGCCATTCCGGCTCGGGCTTCTTCGCGTCAGGTCTTCGTCCCCGGCGGATGCGCCAGGGAGTCGAGGAACCGTTGCAGAGCGGGAGGTCCTTCGCCGCTGCGGCCGCGCTCGACGTGGGGTATCGACAGCTTCCCCAGGCGCAGTTCCTGCGCATCCAGAGCCTGTGCCAAGTGCAGTCGTTCCAGGGCGCGTTCGGTGGCTGTCTGACGTACGTACTCGATCACCGTCACGCCCAGGTGGTCCGCGTGCGAGCGGACCGCGTCGTACTCGTCCGGCGTGAAGAGGTCGCGCAGAAGGGCAGTACCGTCCATGGCGGCATGATGCCGCTCCCGGCCGATGCGCGCGGGCGTATGGCATATTCGCCGCCCGATCGCGTGCGTTCCCCGCCCTCACGCGTACTGGCCCCCTCTGCGAATCTCCTATAAGTTAGGCAAGGCTTACCTAAGGAGGTTCGGATGGGTGTCCGACAGATCAGTACCGCCGCTCCCACCGCGGCGGCACGCGCGCGATCAATTCTGGCCACCGCCTGGTCGTGCGAAGTGACGACGGACATCGGGCGGGAGGACCTCGTCGGATCCCATCGCGTCACCGACGAGGGCCAGGTACGGATCCAGCCCCCGGCCGACAGCCTGCTGTCCGCCGCCGTGCTCTGCGCGCCGCGCGGCGAACCGACCGCGCTCATCGAGTTCGCGGACGCCGCGCCGGTGCCCGTCAGGGACCGGATCCGGGCGCGCCTGTGGCTTTCCGGGTCACTCGAACCCGACGGCGAACAGTTCGTGCTGAGGCCGATCCGCGCCGTGCTCCAGACACGTACCGGCCGCATCGGCATCGCACTCGACGAACTCGCCGAGACCGCACCCGATCCCCTCACCACGGCGGAACCCCGCCTGCTCACCCATCTCGCCGACTGTCACCCCGAAGCCGTCGAACAGCTCACCCGGCTCGTCGAGGTGGACAGCCTGCACGGCGTCGTCCGGGTCCAGCCACTGGCCGTCGACCGGCACGGGCTCACCCTCCGCCTCGAACGCGTCCGCGGCCAGGCCGACGTACGCCTCCCGTTCCACACCCCCGCCGATGACCTGGGACAGCTCAACGACCGCATGCACGCCCTGCTTTCCTCCGCGCAGGCGATCAGCCGCCGCCGCAGGTGAGGTCCGCGGCGCGCATGAAACCGAGCGGCGCGCCGTTGTCCGTGCGCGACACCCGCCACAACTCGTCCGCGCCCTGCCGTGTGCCGTCGACGGGGACGCCCGGGTCCAGATGACCGACGATGTCCGTCCACGGGTTGTTGCCCGCGTAGATCGGGGCGTCCGCGTGCGTGGCGGAACACGTGCCGCCCGCCTGCGCCGTCCCGCCGAGCACGGGCACGGAGGCGAGGAGCAGCGCGGCAGGCAGCAGGAACCGGGAGCGGAACAGGCGGGTGCGGATCACTGAGGTGCCCTTCTGAGGGGCCGGGCGAGGCCCGGGACGGGTCCGGCTTCGGGTCCGACGGACGGCCACAGGCTAGGGGCGCGGCACCCGCTCGCCGGGGACGCCGGACACCGGCGGTTCGGCCGCCCGAACCGGTTCCGTACGCCGGAACGCCCACGGCACTCGCGGTTCGACGGCGAACCGGAAGATCCGCCGCACAGGAGACGTACACAGAAGGGTGATGACGCCGACCGCCGCGGCCGTCACCGTCAGTTCACCCGCCGGGGTGTGCAGCCACGGATGGTCGTACCAGCCCCAGAAGCGCGACGACTTGATGAGGAAGCCGTGCAGCAGGTACGCGTACAGCGTCCCCGTGCCCAGCGTCGTGAACAGTGTCGTCCGCCCCGGCACCCAGGCCAGGAAGCAGGCGCTGAGCACGACGGCGAGGACGAACAGGGCCGGCGTCGTGACCAGTCCCGCCCAGGCGGGGGCGCCGAGGCCGGTGACGCTGCCCCGGTGGTAGAACCAGCCCGCGTCGAACCAGGGAGCCACCGCGTACGCGGCGACCAGCGCCCCGGCCGCCACCGGCAGCGCCCACAGCCGGGCCCGCCGTGTGCGCAGCCGCTCGAAGTGCTCGGGCCGCAGCGTCAGTCCGAGGACGAAGAACGGCAGGAAACCCACCACCCGTTGGAGCGCCAGGTCACCACCCGTGTCCGGCGCCATCGACACGAGCGCGGCCATCGTCAGGGCGACGGGCACCGGGTGTCGCAGTTGCAGCCAGAGGGGAGTGGTGAGCCGCCAGATGAACAACGCGACCAGGAACCACATCAGATACCAGGGGTCGAGCAGGCTGATCGGATACCCCGGATCGTCCTGCGCCCACCGGTAGAACAGCGTGTACGCGATCTCGAACAGCACGTACGGCACCACGACCCCGCCGACGAGGCGGCGCAACCGGCCCGGCGCCATGTCGAAACTCCGTGAGAAATAGCCGGAGATGAGGGCGAACGCCGGCATGTGGAAGGCGTACACACCGAGATACAGGGCCGTCACCGTGCGGCTCCCGTACGTCAGCGGCTCCCACGCGTGCCCGCACACCACGAGCACGATCGTCAGGTATTTCGCGTTGTCGAAGTACGGGTCCCGTGCTCCCTGGGTGCCCGGTCCGTGCCGCCTGTCCATCGTTCCCCTTGAGCCCCTCGCGGTGCATGACCCTTGGTGCCCTGCCCGATAGGGGCCGTTTCATGACACACTCCCGGGTGCCCTTTTTCCGACCCTTCGGAAGGTCAGGATGAGCAGCAGGAAGCTGATCACGGCGGCGCGTGTGGTGACCGGTCCCGGCGGCCGCTGCGTCGAGGACGGCGCCGTCCTCACGGAGGGGGACACCGTAATCGCGGTGGGGAGACGCACCGAGGTCGAGGCACTGGCGGACGAGCGGGACGAGCGCGTCCACTGGCGGATGCTGCCCACGGTCTTCGGGGCCGAGCGCGCCGAGAGGCTGTTCGCTCAAGTACGGACGATGGCGGAACGTGGTGTGCGACTCATCGCCGGTACGGACGCGGGAGTTCAGCGCGCCGGGTTCGACGGCCTTCGCCAGAGCCTGACGTTCTTCGAGCACATCGGCATGCCGGCACCGCGCGTCCTCGACCTGGCCACCACCGAGGCCGCCGACGCGCTGGGCGTCGGCGGCCGCACGGAACTCCTCGCCCCGGGGCGTCCGGCCGACCTGATCGCCGCGTCCGGTGACCCGAGCGCCGGCCTCGATGCGCTCACGGACCTGCGGATCGTCATGAGCAGGGGAGAGTTGATCCCGCCTCAGCGCGCGGTGTAGGCGCCGTCCACGAGGTGGTAGCTGCCGTGCACGAAGGAGGCGCGGTCGGAGAGCAGGAACGCGATCAGTTCGGCGACCTCCTCGGCGTGACCGAGGCGGCCCGCCGGGTGCAGCGCCGTCAGCGCGTCGTACGCGTCCTGGTCCATCTGTCGCAGCAGCGGGGTGTCGATGAAGCCGGGGCCCACCGCGTTCACGCGGATGCCCTTGGCCGCGTACTCGGTGGCCGCGGTCTTCGTCAGGCCGACGACGCCGTGCTTCGCGGCGACGTAGGCGGGGGAGCCGGCGAAGCCGACCGAGCCGAGGATCGACGCGACGTTCACGATGGCGCCGCCCTTGCCGGACGCCTCGATGGCGGGCAGCTCGTGGCGCATCGAGTAGAAGACGCCGTCGAGGTTCGTGCGGACGACGCGGTTCCAGACATCGATGTCGTAGGCGCCGGTGGGGGCGCTCTCGCCGCCGATCCCGGCGTTGTTGACGGCCAGTTCGAGGCCGCCGAAGGTGTCGACCGAGAACTTCACCGCGGCCTCGACCGACTCCGGCTTCGTGACGTCCACAGTGACGGCCGCGGCGGTGATGCCCTCGGCCTTCAGCTCGGCGGCGGCCTTCTCGGCGCCGTCGGCGTTGTAGTCGGCGATCACGACGTTCGCGCCGCCACGGCCCAGGCGGCGTGCGGTGGCGAGGCCGATACCGGAGGCGGAGCCGGTGACGAGGGCGGTCCTGCCGGCGAACTCGGTCGCGTAGTCGCTGACGGGTGCCGGGGTGTTCGTGCTGCTCATGGTGCTGTTCACTCTCTGATTGAGATGTGGGGGGCCGCCGCGAGGACGGCCTCCCCGGTCAGGGCGTCGTAGGCCTGCCCCACCAGGTCTGCGAGATCCGTGTCGTGCCCGCCGCCGCGGGCCCACTGGCGCAGGGCGGCGGTGAGCACGCCGGCCGCGGCGCCGACGACGACGGCCGGGCGCAGATCCCGGTCCCGGTCGGTACCGAGCCGGTCGGCGATGATGCGCACGGACTCGTCCTGGGCGTCCACCCGGAGGCGTTCGTACGCGGCGAAGAGCGCCGGCTCGGTGTCGAGGGCCGCGAGCAGGGCGCGCATGTGCGGCCTGCGGTGCGGGGCGGACGGCTCCGCCAGCCACTGCTCGACGGCCCTGCGGTAGGCGAGCATCGGGGGCTCGCCCGCGGGGCGGGCGCGCAGGGCCGCGTTGATCCGGTCGGCGTCGCTGCGGGTGAAGTCGAGGGCGGCGTCCTCCTTGCCGCCGAAGTGGCGGCTGAAGGTGCGGCGCGTGACGTCGGCGCGGTCGGCGATGGCCTCGACGGTGACGGCGCCCAGACCCCGCTCCAGCACGAGCCCGACGGCCGCGGCGGCGAGCGCTTCCCGGGTCTGCCGGGCCTTGCGCTGCCGTCGGTCCTCGACGGGTTCTGTGCGGGGTGCGGTGTCCTTCGCCTTCATGTCTGAGAGCGTACACCCGTGGTGTCCCAACGGGACACATGTCTCGATGGGACACGACGGAGCGGCGTGTCAGGCGTGCCAGTGGCCGTGGAGGGCGGCGGTGGTGAAGCCGGGCCCGTAGGCGACGGCGACGCCTTTGGTTCCGGCGGCGGGAGGTGCGGTGTGGGTGCGCTCAAGGACCCGGAGAACACTGACGCCACCGAGGTTGCCCTCCTCGGAGAGGGTGTCCGTGGAGTGCCGGGCGTCCTGGGGGGTGAGACCGAGGGCGGCGGCGGTGTCGGTGATCATGCTCGGGCTGCCGGGGTGAATGGCGGTGAACCCGACTTCTCTCCCCGCGAGCCAGTCGATGAGAGCAGGGTGCGTCTCCGTGGCGGCGCGCGGTGCCTTCTTGGTGGAGTCGAAGTGCATGCCGTGGGCGTCCAGCCGACCGCGGTAGCGGTCGAAGGTGTCAGGAAGTGTGTACTCGAACGTGTCCTCTATCGCCAGCCCGGCGGTCAGCGGCTCGCTGGTCACGACGGTGGCGCCGGCCGCGTCCGCGAACAGAGCCTTGTAGATCATCGCCTCGATGGTGGAAGCGGAGTGGTTGTAGGAGGTGGAGAGCACCTCCGCGGCCACGACGAGCACCTTCGCCGCCGGGCGCACGGCGACCAGGTCCGCGGCCCTGATGAGGGAGTGGACCCCTCCGGCGCACGCCACTGTCGTGAGGGCGACTCGGCGCGTGGTGGGGCGCAGGCCGAGGCGACCGATCAGATGGACGTCCAGGTTGGGGACCGCGTACCCGGTGGCATGCGTCGTCACGATGGCGTCGATGGCACCTGCGTCGATCCCGGCCGCGTTGAGCGCGGCCGTGGCGGCGCGCTCCGACATGTCCACGGCGTCGTCGAAGGCCGCCTGGGTGCGCGCGTGTACGTCCGCCGTGCCGCCGACTGTGGGGGAGTTCAGCGGCCTGGTGAAGTAACGGGTGCGCACGCCGCAGTTGTTGACGACGCGCAGGAAGGCGCCCAGGCGCGGGTGGTCGGGATGGTTCGTGCGTATGTCGTCGGCTATCTCGTCGGTGGTGACCTTGTGAGCGCCGAGGACGGTCCGCGGGGGTGAGACGAAGGCGGGCATGGGGTGTCTCCCACTGTGCTGAGTCGGGCGTGGGGGGTGCCGCACAAAGTACTTGACGCCCGTCGACTGCGACTATCCGCTCAGTGGGCCCTCAGCATCGGCGGCCGTGGGCGGGGGCGTTCGGTGCCACGGCGGAAGACGAGGATGAACAGCCGCGAGCCGGGCGCGGTCATGGGCTGTGCGGCGCAGATCGACAGCCAGCCCTGGCCCTTCCTGCTGTGCACTATGGGACGTTCGTGGCCGTCGGCGTGGATGAGCGAAGCCCCGGTCTGATAGATGTGCGAGGTGTCGGGATCCTCCTTGACCTCCTTCTCGATCTGCCGCAGCGTCTCGTCCTCCGGCCGTGCGACCAGCGCCGCGCGCAACTGCGGGAGCACCCAGGGGGCCCAGGCGTTCTCCCAGTCCGTCAGGATCCGGCGGCCCTGGGGTTCGAGGAGCATCCAGCGCATCGTGTTCGTCGGGACCTGCTCATCAGGGAAGAGGGAGGCGAACGCGGTGTTGTGGGCGATCATGTCCCAAGAGGCGTCCGTGACGTACGCCATGTGCCCGATGCCGTCGACAGCGTCCTGCCAGAAGCCCGGGATCTCCTTCCCCGACGACTGGTGCAGTGGTCCGGGCGGGTCCTGGAGCAGGGCGTAGCGGCACAGCGACACCCACTCCTGTTCGTCGAGGTCGAACAGCAGGGCGACGTCCCGCAGCAGGACCGTCGGCGGGTTCGGGTAATTGCCCGATTCCAGCCGGTGGTACGTCCCCAGGGTCCGGTGGAGCAGTTGGTCCACCTGGTGCTGGGAGAGGCCGGGGGCGCGTCGGCCCTGGCCTGTGGGGCGGGTGAAGCCGTGGGATTCGGGGGCTATCAGCGCGCGCCGTTCACGGAGCAGGGCGCGGAGCGCCGTCTTGTTCATGGTGGGTAATCCCTTGAGGTCCACGCCGAGTTGAGCGAGTGCAGTCTAATTACTCCTATCACCTTTGGTAATAAACATTGCCCGAAGAAAACGATCAGCGGGTGCGTCATGATGGAGCCCGTGGGGTCGGCGACCTGCTGGTTTGAACGCCAGGGGCCGCGCGGCCACGCCGATGGGGCACCAGGGCCGGGACGCTCGAAAATGGCTGAATTTCCCGGTGTCGGGTATCCGTCGAACCCTCGGATCCGTTACGGGAACAGTGCACGGCCAGTTGTCATATTCCGATCCATGTGACCGGAAAGTGCATCGCTTGGCCCAGTTCGGGCACTTCCCCCGGGCAGATCGAGGGCTCACTGGCTGCGGCCGGTGCCGTCACTCGCCATTACGTAGCGGCCACGGTACCGGCCGCCCGCGCATGCGCCGCCGCGCACGCGGGTCGGCCGCAGGGCGGGGCCGGCGAACCGACCCCGCCGCGCCGCGCACTCACCAGTCGCCGTCCGCCACGGGCTTGCCCGTGTCCCCCAGGGGTTTGACCTGGTGCGCGCCGGGCGCCTGCCACGGCTCGTGGTCGTCGCCGAGCCAGTCACCCGCCGGCTTCACCGCCCCGAGCGTGTCCGTCGGCGCGAGATCATCGGCGCTCTCGTCGTAGTAGTCGAACCAGGGCAGCCCCGCCCTCGTGTACGCGGCCCGGTCCACCGGCGACGGCGGCGGCTCCTCGCCCGTGATGCGGCGCCAGTCCGGCGGCGTCACCAGGTGCACGAACACGCGGCCCGCGGCCGCTTCGGCCCAGTCGGACCCGGGGCGGTCGTCCCGGAACACCTGCTGGCGCATCGTGCCGCCGGCCCCGATCCCCATCGAACGCGCCGCCTGAGCCTGCGGTGCGGCACCCGGCGCGGCCGGCATCGGCGCCGCCCCGTAACCGCCGGAGGGCCCCATCCACTGCATGCCTCCGGGGGCAGGCGGCACCGCCCGTGCGGCGGCCTCCCGCTTGCGGGCCTCCTCCGCGCGCCAGGCCCCCAGCGCGGCGTCGGTCAGGGTGAAGGCCTGGAGCTGGATCCCGCCCCAGGTCTCCTCGCCGGTGACCTGGCCCTCGACCGTGGCGCCGAGTCCCAGGGGCAGCGCCACGAACTGACGCACCGTGCCCTTCCCGGACTTGATGCCGTCGAGCCACGGCTGGCGCGGCAGCACCACGTAGTTCTGCGGATCCCGGGACAGCCGGCTGCTCCACGGCAGCCCCGAGATGGCGCACACCTTGCCCACGCCCACCTGGAGCGCGGCCGGTTCGGCCGTCCCCGCGAAGCTCAGCCACATCGCCTCACGCAGGTACATCGGCAGCATGACGCCGCCGCGCGCCCGCCACTGGGGCGGCACCGAGTGCGCGTAGTCCTCGACCCGGCGCACCGGGAACTCGCCGAGCCCCGGCGGCAGCGGATGCGTCCCGGTCTCCGGCAGGCGCAGCGTGCGCACGAACCGCACCCGCGCACCGCCCGGCAGCACCAGGCTGTTCCCGTCGACCCGCACACTCCCGGTCATGATCGTCTCCCCTCGTCGCGCCTCTTCCTCGGTGCTACCACGACGTGTTCGCGCCCCCGGTTCCGTCCCCGGCGATCTTCGGAGCTGGCGCCGTCAGGGCCGCGGCCGGCCGGCGATGTTCTTGACGTAGTCCTCGATCGCCATGTCGAGCCCGATGTCGTGCTGCGCCCGCTCGGACAGGTACCAGCGGTGTTCGAGCAGTTCGTGGTAGAGCTCGGCCGCGTCCGTCCGGTCCGGCACGTGATCGCGTACCGCGCGCACGGTCGGCCGGAACACGTCGCGCACCCAGCGGTGGGCGAGGACCTCTGCACGCGCCCCCAGGGGATCGCCCGGTGCGTAGTCGTCCTGCGTGGCCATCCAGCTCTCCAGGTCGTTGAGGAGCCGTCGTGCCTGGTTCTCCTCGGCGTCCATGCCCGTGAGGCGCAGGAGTTGGCGCTGGTGGTGGCCCGCGTCCACGACCTTCGGCACGAACGTGACGGTGTCCCCCTGGTCCGCGTGCGAGATCTGCATCTCCGCCACGTCGAAGCCCAGATCGTTGAGGCGGCGGATGCGGCGCTCCATGTAGTGGTGCTTGCCCGCCGGGTAGACGGAGGTGCGCGTCAGTTCCGTCCACAGTGCGTCGTAGCGCTCCCCGATCTCCGTGCCGAAGGCGATCGGGTCGATGGACGGATGCAGGGCGCCGGACGCCTCCAGGTCGAGCATCTCGCCGCTGATGTTGACCCGTGCGAGCTCGATGTCGTACGCGCGCTGCCCGTCGCTGAGCCGGGGGTGCAGCTCTCCGGTCTCGGCGTCCACGAGGTACGCGGCGTACGCGCCCGCGTCCCGCCGGAACAGGGTGTTGGACAGCGAGCAGTCCCCCCAGGCGAACCCCGCCAGATGCAGCCGCACGAGGAGGACGGCGAGGGCGTCCATCAGGCGGTGCACGGTGCCGGGGCGCATCGTCGTCTCGAACATGGAGCGGTAGGGGAGGGAGCCGCCCAAGTGGCGTGTGATGAGGACGGGTTCGAGAGGCGTGCCGTCGGCGTCCGTCCGGCCGGTGACCACGGCGAGGGGGTCGACGGCGGGGATCGCGAGCCGGTCGAGGGTGCGCAGGAGCTCGTACTCGCGCACCGCGGGCCGCTCGGCCAGTTCCTTCACGGCGACGATCTCGCTGCCTGCACGGGCGTAGCGGACGACGTGGCGCGAGATGCCACGGGGAAGCGGCACCAAATATTTTTCCGGCCACTCCTCCAGGGGGACGTGCCAGGGCAGTTCGAGGAGGAGGGCCGGGTGTTCGGGGTTGGTGGCGCTGATCTGCAAAGTCATGCGGTCATAGTCCCTGGGTCGCGCGGCGGGTCCTGGGTGATCGGACCCCGTAGAGGCGGCGCGGGTCAAGACCGGGGGCGCGCCGGCTCCCTGATGGGCTGCTCTAGGGCGGCAAACACCGGCCGGAAACAGGCCCGTCCGCCCTGCCGCCGCCGATGCGGGGCGACCAGTCGTCGGGCGCCGAAATCCCTTTGAGGCCCGCCGGGCCCCGTCCTAGGGTGCGGGCCATGCTGCCCCTCGTGGAAACCGACGAGCAATGGGACGCCGTGGTCCCCGACGAAGCGGTCATGCGGCGGGGAGCGGAGGACCTCTGCGCCCGGCTCGGCCTCACCGGCCTCCCGCTCACGCGCTACGAAGCGGGTACCCAGCCCGTCTACGCCGTCGGTGACGAGCACGTCCTGAAGCTGTTCCCGGCGGCCTCGGCGGAGGACGGCGTCACCGAGGCCAGGGTCCTCGCCCACATCGGGGGCCGGCTCCCCGTGCCCACCCCGGAGGTCCGCTCCACGGGCGCATACGAGAACGGGTGGCACTACATCCTCATGTCCCGGCTCCCCGGCGAGGACCTGGCCGTGGCCTGGCCCGGCATCCCGCGCGCCGACCAGGACCGCATCGTCACGGAGGCCGGAGCGTGCCTCGCCGCGCTGCACGCCCTCGACCCCACGCCCCTCGACGGAGTGGTGGGCCCGGGGGACTGGGGCGCGTTCGTGGGCGAGCAGCGCGCCGGCGCCGTGCAGCGGCAGCGTGAACACGGACTCGCCGAGGGCTGGTTGGAGCAGATCCCCGCCTTCCTCCACTCGGTCGAGCCGACTGCCGGGCCCGAACGCGTACTGCTGCACACGGAGTTCATGCGCCAGCACCTCGTCGTCGACCCCCGGACCCGTGCTCTGACCGGCCTCCTCGACTTCGAGCCCGCCATGATCGGGGACCCGGCCTACGACTTCGTGGCCGTCGGCCTGTTCGTCACCCGGGCCGACCCGCGCCTGATGAACCGCTTCGCCGAGGCGTACGGCCGCGTTTTCGCGCCCCGCACCGTGACGGCGTACACCCTTCTGCACGTCTACAGCGATCTGCCCTGGTACCTGCGGGAACTGCCCGCGCCGCCGGAGGCGACCTTCGACTCACTCGCCGAGGCCTGGTTCGCCGCCGGATGACGCGAGGCGGGCCTCCGCCGCCGCGAGGATCTCCGTGACGCGCAACGCGAAAGCGGCGTCGCAGGCGTGCGGCCGGCCCGTGCGCACGGACTCCAGGAGCGCGTCGACCGCCACGCCGAACGCGTCGACCGACGCACCGCCCGTCGGCATCGACACGATGCCGGACTCACCCCGCAGTTCCACGTCGACGCCCGCCGCCTTCGCCGGAGCAGTCAGACTCAACGCGGCCGTGGCGGACGCGCCCGACGCATGTGCGAGGACCAGATGCACGGTGTCCGCCGGTCCCCGCGCGGCCGTCACGGACGTGACGTCGCCGAGCACCGGGAGCAGTACGGACAGGGCGTGCGGGCCGACGTCCCACAGGGCGCCGCGCCCGACCCGCCACGGGGACGCGGTCAGCTCGGACGTGTCGCCGGGGGTGTACAGGGACCCGTACCAGTCGGCCCGGCCTGTGAACCAGCCTCCTGCGACGGCCTGCTGGGCCAGCCAGTCGGACGTGACGGTCGCGAAGCGCAGGGTGAAGAACACGACGGACGCGACCCCCGCGGCCCGTACGGCGTCCACGACCTCCCCGGCCGCGGGCACCGACGTGGCCAGCGGCTTGTCGAGGAGGAGATGGCAGCCCGCGGCGGCGGCCCGCGCGGCGAGCGGCGCCTGGACGTCCGGCGGCACCGCGAACGCCACCGCGTCGCACGCCGCGAACAGCGCGTCGACGTCCTCGAAGACCCGAGCCCCATGGGCGGCGGCGACCTCGGCGGCGGCCTCGGGCCTGCGCCCCCAGACGCCCACGAGATCGGTCCCCGGGTGGGCGCGCAGAGCGGCGGCGTGCGTGTTCGAGGCCCAGGTGCCGGTGCCGACGAGCCCGACGCGAAGGGTGGTGGCAGCAGAAGTCATGGTCGGCAGTATGGCTGGCGTGCGGCGGACGGAACAGGAACGGTCGCCGTCCCGGAGGCCTCACGCGCCCCCTTCCGGGCCGAGGGCGTTCGCGTCATTCCCACGCCGGCCAGCACGACCGCCATCCCCGCCACCACCCGCGCCGACAGGTCCTCGCCGAGCACGACGGCGCCCAGCGCCACGGAGACGACCGGCAGGAGATAGCCGACCGTCGCCGCGCTCGTCGGGCCCTCGTCCGCGATCAGACGGTAGTTGAGGTAGAACGTCACGCCCGTGCCGAAGATCCCGAGGATCGCCACCGCGAGGACGCCCGTCAGGTCGACATCGGACGAGGGCGAGGCGCCGAAGGGCAGCGCCGGCAGGCTGAGTGCCGTCGCGGACGTCAACTGCGCCGAGGACAGGGCGATCGGCTGGACGCCGGGACCGGTGAGCTTGCGCCCCATGTACGCGAACGCCACCGCGTAGCTCGCCGCGGCCGCGAGCAGGGCGAGCGCGCCCCAGCTCGCGAGGCCCGCGCGCTGCCACGGCGCGAAGATCAGCAACGTACCGGCGAAGCCGAGCAGCAGACCCGTCAGCCGCAGCGGTCGCAGGCCGCGCTCCGACCCGAGGGCGACGCCGATCAGTAGTGACCACAAGGGAGTTGTGGCGTTGAGCACGCCGGCGACGCCCGAGTCGACGGTCTGCTCGCCGAAGCCGAAGAGGGCGAACGGGACCGCGTTGCAGAAGAACGCGGCGACCACGAGGCGGCCCCACGTACGGCGGTCGCGGGGCAGCCGCTGCCCGGTCGCCCGGCTCAGCGCGAACAGGACGCCCGCGCCGAGCGCGCACCGCACCACGACGATGTGCACCGGCGAAAACCCGTGCTGAAGCGCCAACTTGATCCACAGGAACCCGGAGCCCCACAGGAGCGCGAGCACCCCCATCCGCACCGCCGCGCCGCGTCCACCGAACACCGCGCACCTCCCACTCGTCGTCGTCCTGGCTCCGTACGCTCCCTCACCCAACTCGACAGGACAAGTGAAAAGTCGTGGACCCACTGTTAACCTCTCCTACATGCTCGATGTGCGACGTATGCAGGTCCTGCGAGCCGTGGTCACCAGCGGCTCGGTCACCGCCGCGGCGGCGAACCTCGGCTACACCCCGTCCGCCATCAGCCAACAGGTCGCCGCCCTGGAGAAACAGGCGGGCACGGCGCTGCTCGAACGTGTCGGCAGAGGAGTGCAGGCCACGGAGGCGGGGCGGCTGCTCACGCGGTACGCGGACGCCATCAGCCGCCAGGTCGCCGAGGCCGAGACCGCACTCGCCGACCTGCGCGACGGCCGCACCGGCACACTCGCCGTGCGCTACTTCGCCACCGCCGGAGCCGCGCTCGTGGCGCCGGCCGTGGCGCGCCTGCGCGAGCGGCACCCCGGCGTGCGCGTCGACCTGAGAGTGACCGACCCGGAGGATCCGCTGCCCGAGGTGCGCCAGGGGCGGGCCGACGTGGCCGTCGTCGTGCGCACGCGGGACGTGCCGCCCACCGGGATCCGCATGAGCCACCTGGCCGACGACCCCTACCGTGCCGTCCTGCCCAGGAACCATCCGCTCACCGAACGGCGTGTCATCGACCTCGCCGACCTCGCCGACGAACCCTGGGTCGACACCGAGGGTGTCGCGGGCCCGTGTCACGAGATCGTCCGCGACGCCTGTGCCGCCGCCGGATTCAGCCCCGATTTCTCCGTCGCGAGCCAGGACTACGCGACCGCCCAGGGCTTTGTCGCCGCCGGCATGGGCATCGGTCTCATGCCTTTGATGGGCCTCGGGAACCGGCACCCCGACGTGGTCCTGCGCAGGGTCCGCAAACCGGAGCCGATCCGGGTGATCTGTGCGGCCACCCGCGACACGACCCCCGCGCAGCCCGCCCTTGAAGGGTTCGTCGAGGCGGTGCGGGAGGCGGCGACGGGCTGAGGACTCGATTCCGGGGCCGGGCTGAGCGGGGGCGGGCGGACATGCCGGAGATTGCGCCGGGTGTGCACGGCTTTGTCCGTGCGTTCTGGTCAGATGCGAGCGCTCTGGTGAATACTGATTCACCACTTAGGTGAATAGAAATTCACCTCACCTCCCGCCCTCGCCCTCGAGGCGTCCACCGGAGCGCTCATGGAGCCTGCGATAAACCCCGACATACGCCCCGAAACAGCCCCGCTGCCCGGTCTGCGCGGCCGGCTGACGATCCCGGTCCTCGCCTTCGGCGGCATCCTCATGGCCGTCATGCAGACCGTCGTGGTCCCGCTGCTCCCCGACCTGCCCCGGCTGACCGGAGCCTCACCCGGCGCGGTCTCCTGGACGGTCACCGCCACCCTCCTCGCCGGCGCCGTCCTCACCCCCGTGCTCGGCAGGGCGGGCGACATGTACGGCAAGCGGCGCGTCCTGCTGCTCGCGCTCGGCCTGATGACCGGCGGGTCGGTGCTGTGCGCGCTCACCTCCGACATCCGCGTCCTGATCGCGGCCCGCGCGCTCCAGGGCGCGGCCGCCGCGGTCGTCCCGCTCTCGATCAGCATCCTGCGCGACGAACTCCCGCCCCACCGCACGGGATCCGCGGTCGCCCTCATGAGTTCGACCGTGGGGATCGGCGCCGCCCTCGGCCTGCCGCTCGCCGCCCTGATCGTCCAGTACGCCAACTGGCACGTCATGTTCTGGGCGACCAGCGCCCTCGGCGTGCTCGGCCTCGCCCTCGCCTGCTGGGCCGTGCGCGAGTCGCCCGTGCGCGAACCGGGCCGGTTCGACACCCTCGGCGCGGCCGGGATCGCCGGCGGCCTGGTCTGTCTGCTGCTCGCCGTGTCCCAGGGCGGCCAGTGGGGCTGGGGCAGCGCCCGCGTGGTCGGCCTGTTCGCCGGAGCCGTCGTGATCCTGGCACTGTGGTCGTGGCAGCAGCTGCGGGCCGAGCGTCCGCTGGTCGACCTCCGGCTCGCCGTGGGCCGCCGCGTCGGCCTGCCGCACCTCGCCGCCCTGATCGCCGGATTCGCGTTCTACGCCAACTCGCTCGTCACGGCACAGCTCGTCCAGGCGCCCGAGTCCAGCGGCTACGGGCTCGGCCTCTCCATCGTGCAGACCGGCCTGTGCCTGCTGCCCAACGGCGTGATCATGCTGGTCCTCTCGCCGGTGTCGGCCCGCGTCTCCGCAGCGCGCGGCCCCCGCGTGAGCCTCGCCATCGGCGGCGCCGCGATGGCCCTCGGCTATGTGGTCCGCATCGCCGACAGCCGCGACCTGTGGGTGATCGTCCTGGGCGCCGCCATCGTGTCGACCGGCACCACGTTCGCGTACTCGGCGCTGCCCACCCTCATCCTGCGGGCCGTGCCCGCGGGCCAGACCGCGTCGGCGAACGGCGTGAACGTCCTGATGCGGACCATCGGCCAGGCCGTCTCCAGCGCCGCGGTCGCCGCCGTCCTCGTCCACCACGCGACCGGCGCCGGCTTCCCCTCGCTGCGCGGCTATCAAATGGCCTTCGTCATGGCGGGCACGGTCGCCCTGGTGGTCATAGCGGCGGCGTTCACCGTCCCCGCCGACGCGGCGGACAATGGAGGGCGCAGGTCCGTCCGCGGCACGACCGGGCGGACGGACAAGGCCCTCGAAGGAGCGTGACCCCGTGACGAGCCCGGCCCCGACGGCATCCGCCGAGGCGCAGTCCGCCTCCGGCGCGACCGACGACCATCGTTCGGGACCGGCACGCCGCGACGCGGAGGCGACCAAGGCGGCCATCATCCGCGCCTGCCGCCATCTCCTCGCCCGGCACGCGCACACCGACATCACCCTCAAGGCCGTCGCCGAGCGCGCCGGGGTCAGCGCCCCGCTGATCCTCAAGTACTTCGGCAACAAGGACGCCCTGTTCTCCCAGGTCATGAACTTCGAGGCGGACGTGGAGACCTTCCTCGACGCGCCCCTGGAAGACCTCGGCCGCCACATGGTGCGCCACCTCCTCACCGGCCAGTCCGAGCACGGCGCGGATCCCATCCTGCGCATCGTGTTCGCCCCGCTCCACGGCGCACAGGGCGACATCCTGCGCGCCAACTTCCGTACCCAGGTCAGCGAGCGCCTCGCCGAACGCCTGCACGGACCGGACGCGGGCCTGCGCGCCGAACTCGCCGTCTCCCTCCTCCTCGGCCTCGGCGTCATGTACGGCATCGCACGCGGTCCCCATGTGCGCTCCGCACCCGTCGGAGAGATCACCGAACGCTACGGACCCGCCGTACAGGCCCAGTTGACTCCTGGCACACTGACCGGATGACCACAGCGGAGGAACATCCGGCGGCCACGTCCGACCTGCTCGCCCGCTTTCTGACCGGGCTCCGCGAGGCGCTGCCCGCCCCGTTCTCGCTGTGGGCGCACGGGTCGCTCGCCGGTGGGGACTACCAGGAAGGGCGCAGCGACCTCGACCTCGTCGCCGTCGTCCCGCACCCGCTGGAACCGGTCGAGGAGACGCGGCTCACCACGCTGCACGAGGCAATCGACGCCGAACTGCCCCTCGCGGCACGCCTCCACTGCTCCTACATGCCGCACGGCGACCTCGACGACCCTGACCGTACGCACTTCACCTGGGCCCACCGAGAGGCCTACGCCCGCACGGTCACGCCCATCACCCGGCGCGAACTCCACGCCTTCGGCCTCGTGCTCCATGGGGACCCGGTCGCGGGCACCCTGCCCCCGGTGGACGACCGCACGCTGAGGGAGTACATCCTCGCCGACCTGGCCGGCTACTGGCGGCCCAGGACCGGACGCACCGAGCTGTGGCTCGAGAACATCTGGGTCGACCTGGGCCTGATGGTCCTGGCCCGGGCCACGGTCACCCTGCGCGAAGGCACCCTCATCAGCAAGGCCGAGGCACTCGCCGTCCTCACCGAGCTCGGCGCACCCGCCGACGTCGTGGCGGACATCGAACGCCGCCGCTACAAGGGCGGACCGGCCGACGCCGACCCCGCGTGGCCGGCGCGGCGGGCCGAGCTGACCCTGAACTGGCTCGTCCCCGCGCTCGACCGCACACTTGCCGAGCACGCCGCCGAACGCTGAGAGGCGGACGGGCCGGAAGACCGAACGGGCCGGATGGCCGGAGTGCCCGGTTCAGGCGGCCGGGTCCGGTGGCACCCGGTCGAGCTCGATGCCGAAGGAGTCGCGGTACGTGTCGAGCACCTCCCGGTCGGACGTGAGCGCCGTGACGTGGCGCTCGCCGCCGACCGTCGTCGTGAGCGTGCGGCCGCTCAGCGTCACCCGGCCCTCGTCCGTGACCAGCGAGCAGACCAGCGACCGCGTGAACGTGGACCGCGGCGACGTGGTGTTGTACCAGCGGCCGGCCTCGAAGTCCCGCAGTTCGCGAGGGCGTTGTTCGAGGAGGTACTCAGGTGCCCCGTCCTTGGTCACGCGCAGGTCGCCGTCATTCGTTCCGGCGACGAGGAAGACGCCACCCGGATCCCCCTGCACGCCCCGCTCACCGAGGCCGAGCGGGAAGTGGCTGTGCGCCCCGAAGCCGACGTCCGCGAGCAGATCGGCCCCGTCGACGGTGCGGACGCGGAGGGCGAGATGGTCGTACGGGATGCCGAGGTGCCCCTCCTTGTCGTACACCCGGGCCTGGAGCAGGGACACCTCGAAGCCCAGCGCGGTGAGCAGCGCCGCGAACCCGCCGTTGAGCTCGTAACAGAAGCCGCCGCGGTGGCGGTCCACCAGCTTGGCGACAATCGCTTCCTCGTCGAGGGTGATGTCCTCGCCCAGATGGATCGAGAGGTTCTCGAACGGGACCGCTCGCAGGTGCGCGAGGTGCAGAGTGCGCAGCGCCTGTGCGGTCGGCGCCGAGGGGCGCGGCGTCGCGATGCGGCGGAGATAGGCGTCGGTGCGTGAGGCGTTCATAGGGCCAGTCTGGAGGGCCGGGCGGTCCCGGGCCACGGGCGGAGGGACCATGTCGGCCCAGGTCGCTCGGCCTAGGGCCGGTCGTTTGGATCAGGCCGGACCAGGGAGCGGGTGCCGGCCTGATCCGAACGAAAGGCCCTATAGGGCCGGCGGACCAGGAACCCGGAGGAGCCGGCCGTCAGGCCGCCCCGGCGACCGGCCGCAGGCGCACCGGGAGCCGGTCGACGCTGTTGCCCACGAAGCCCGCCTTGCGCGCGAGCTCCGCGTCGGGCGCGGCCACTTCGAGATCGGGGAAACGGGTGAACAGGCGCTCCAGCGCGACGGTGGCCTCCAGGCGGGCGAGCGGCGCCCCCAGGCAGTAGTGCGAGCCGTGGCCGAGTGAGAGATGGCGGGCCGCCGAGGCGCGCGTGACGTCGAAGCGGTCCGCGTCCGCGCCGTGCGCGCTGCGGTCACGTCCCGCCGCCGAGTAGCCCGCGAGCACCGGAGTGCCCCGGGGTATCACCGTCCCGTCCACCGTCAGATCCCGCTTCGGGTAGCGGAACGGGAAGTAGCTGACGGGGCTGTCCCAGCGCAGCGTCTCCTCCACCACGTCGGACCAGGACGCCCCGCCCGACAGGACGAGGTCGAGCTGGTCGCGGTGGGCGCACAGGGCGCGCACGGCGTTCGTGATCAGGTTCAGCGTCGTCTCGTGCCCGGCGATGATCATCAGCAGCAGGGTGCCGATCAGCTCCTGCTCGCTCAGCCGGTCGCCGTCCTCCTCGCGCGCGGCGATCAGCGCGCTCGTCAGGTCTTCCCCGGGTCGGCTCGTCCGGGACGCGGCGACCGCCGTGAGTACGGAGACCAGCTCACGGTTGGCGGCCACCGCCTCGCGCGGGCCGATGTCGGTGGCCACGACCTGGCTCGACAGATGATGCAGGCGTCCTCTGAACTCCTCGTCCACGCCGAGCAGTTCACAGATCACGCTCATCGGGAGCGGCAGCGCGAACCGCCGCCGCAGCTCCACGACGTCCTCGCCCTGCGACACGGCCGTTTCCAGCCCGTCGAGCAGCTCGCCGGTCAGCTCCTCGACACGTGGCCGCAGGGCCTCGACGCGGCGCGCGGTGAACGCCCGGCTCACCAGTGACCGCAGCCGCCGGTGGTCCTCGTCGTCCGCGGTCGTCATCCCCTGCACGGTCGCGAACGTCATGAGCGGCCAGCCGTCGGGCAGGCGGCCCTCGTTCAGCGCGGTGAAGTGCCGGGCGCCCTTGGCGACATCGGGGTGCGCGAGGAACTCCTTGAGGGCCTCGTGGCCGAGGACCACCATGCCGTCGACGTCACCGGGCAGCACGACCGGGGCGACGGCGCCCCGGTCGAGCAGCCGCGCGTTCGCCGCGTGCGGGCAGCCACCGGCCGGGTCGATACGGTGCGGGACCACGGGTGGGATCGTCAACGGGGACCTCCTGAACGGGCTCGGGAACGCGGGAACGCGGATTCGGACGGACGCGCGCCACCTACGGGCGAACGCACGTACCTCACCTACGGACGAGTACACCTACCTCACGTATGAACACGCGTCTCCGTTCCCAAGTCGTACAGCTTCTCGAGCAGCCAGGCCTCGTTTCCCACGAGTCCCGCCCTGTCCAGGGCCTCGTCGGCCTCCGCGATCGGCAGGGCCAGCAGCGAGGCGGCCGTCGCCGGCTCGCATCCGGTCAGTGCGGCGCGCGCGGTGTGCAGAAGGCGCAGGCAGGCCTGGGCCGCGGCGAGTTCGGCGTTCCTGGTCGCATTCATGTCGATGGGCCCCTCAGCTCGGCGAAGACGTGGATGTACAGACATGTGCCTCCACTCTTGCGCACGGGTCTGACAATTGGCCTTCGACGCGAGGGGTGAGCGGGGGTGCGCGCTCATCGCACCCGGCCGATCGAACTCAGTCCGTCGTACGGACCCTCGCGCGGCGCCCCAGAGTGAGCCGCAGGCCTTCCGGCATCAGCGTCAGGCGCTCAGCGACGCGCAGCCGGTAGCCCGGTTCGGGGTGCAGGTCGTAGCGGCGCAGCAGCAGGCCGAGTACCAACGTCGCCTCGTGCAGGGCGAATTGACGGCCGATGCATGCGCGTGCCCCGGTGCCGAACGGCTTGAAGACATGCGGGGCGCGCGAGCGCACCGCCGCCGGGGCGAAGCGGTCCGGGTCGAAGGCCTCCGGGTCGTCACCCCACGCCTCCGGGTCCCGGTGCAGGAGCGATGTCAGGACCAGCGCCCAAGCGCCCCTGCGCATCGGGTGGATCCCGCCGAGCGTCGTGTCGACGATGGCCTCGCGGGCGAACGCCGGAGCCGTCGGCCACAGCCGCAGGGACTCGTCGAGGACGCGGCGCAGGTAGCGGAGCTTGGGCACCTGCTCGTAGGCGGGCTCGTCCGCGTCGCCCCACACGCGCTCCACCTCTTCACGTGCCTTCGCGAGGACGTCGGGGTGGTGGGCCAGATAGTGCAGCGCGAACGACAGTGCGCCCGACGTCGTCTCGTGCCCGGCGACGAGGAACGTGATGACCTGGCGTCGGATGTTCTCGGGGGAGAGACGCTCCCCGGTGTCGGGGTGGGCGACCTCCAGCATGCGGTCGAGCAGGTCGCCCTGCCCGGCGGAGGGCGATCCGGGCGCGGCCCGCCGCGCGGCGACGACGTCGTCCACGGTCCGGTTGAGGTATGCCATGTCCGCGGCGTTGCGCCGCTCCGCGCCCCGCAGGAGGAGGGGGGCGAGCGCCGGTGGCACCACGTTGCGGCGCTGCGCGAACGACAGCGTGCCGACCATGGCGGTCACGAACGGGTGCGGCCGTTCCCGCTCGAACGACCCGAAGTCATGGCCGAAACCGGTCCGCGCGATCGTCTCCAGGGTCAGCTTCGTCATGTCGCCGGGCACGTCCACGGGCAGGCCCGCCGCCTCCCGGGCGTCCCAGGCCGCCATCAGGCGCCCCGCGACGTCCAGCATCAGCGGGTGGTAGCCCTCCATGGCGTCGCGGCCGAAACCGGGAGCGAGCACGTCGTGCGCCAGCTGCCAGTTGGGCTCGTGGTTGTACGCGGTGAACAGGCCGTCACCGGCCACCGGCCGGAGATTGGCGACGCCCAGGCCGACATGCTTGGCGAAGCGTGACTCGTCCGCCATGTCGGCGGCGAACCGCGCGCCCCAGACGAACACGATCTCGTTCCCGAAGGCCTTGCGGCGGAAGACCGGCCCGAGCTCCTTGCCGATCCGCATCGAGTCCTGCACCGGCGTGCGCACGTTCGCGCCGAGGATGTCGCCGACGAGGGGAACGCGTCGCGTCGGGTGCGGAATGCGGTCGAGGCCGGGCCAGCCGAGCTCGGCACTGCGAAAGCCCTTCGTCGGTGTCGAGTCCGTCGCCTGCCGCGTCAACTGAGCCATGATCCCCACCTGTTGGACGTAGAGAGTGCCTGTACCCGACCGTTGTTATACGTGGGTTCAATACGGCCTCCAGTGTGGTCCCGCTATTGAATTCACGTCAAGTAATGCGAGTAGGGTGCTGTCATGGCAGCGAGGGAGCAGGAGCGAACGCGCCGCAGGCTGAGCACCGAGGAGCGCCGCGAGCAGCTGCTCAGCGTGGGTGCGCGGCTGTTCGCACAGAGCACGTACGACGACGTCTGGATCGAGCAGGTCGCCGAGATCGCCGGCGTCTCGCGCGGGCTCCTCTACCACTACTTCCCGACGAAACGGGACTTCTTCGCCGCTGTCGTCCAGCGCGAGAGCGAGCGGATGCTGCGCCTGACCGCGGCCGTTCCCGGGATCCCCGTGCGCGACCAGATCACCGCGGGCCTGGAGACGTTCCTCGGCTACGTGGAGGCCCACGGCGAGGGCTTCCGCGCCTTCCACCGGGCCGAGGCCGCGGGCGACCCGGCCGTGCGCGAGGTGTACCGGCAGGGCCTGGCCGCGCAGGAGCGCCAGATCGTCGAAGCGCTCGCCGCCGACCCCGACCGGTCCCGTGCCGACGGCGAATCCCCCGTGCTCCGGCTCGCCGTACGCGGCTGGCTGGCCTTCATGGTGGCCGTGTGCCTCGAGTGGCTCGACGAGCCGGAGCTGTCGCGGGATCAGGTGCGCGACCTGTGCGCGCGGGCCCTGCTCGGCGCGATCACGCCGTAGGGCGCCGCGCGGACCGGTCTCAGCCCCCTGGGGTGGCCTGGCCCGGAGTGACCTTGACGGGCTCCGTGCCGGCGCCGCTGTGCCGGTCCGCCCAGTTCCGCAGCGCCGTCCCGAAGGCGTGGTCGAGGTGGTGAAGACCGGACAGGTCGAGCACGACGGGCCGGTCCTGCGGCAGCGCCTCCAGGCTGTCGAGGATCTTCGGCAGCCGCAGGAACGTCGCGTTGCCCGTCAGGTACACCTGGATCGGCCCGGCCCCCTTGTCTATGACGTCGAGCCGCACATGTGAGGCCTCCCACGCCGTCTTGGCCACCGCGAGAGCGAGGCCGATGAGCACGCCCTCGAACATGCTGACCGCGACGATCGACACCGCCGTGACGACCAGCACCAGCGCTTCGCCCCGGTGGTCACGCCACAGCCCCGCGATCTGCCGTACGGGGATCAGTTTGCCGCCCGCGTGAATCAGGACGGCCGCGAGCGCGGCGATCGGGATCACGCCGAGCGCGGCGGGCAGCAGCGCCGCGAACAGCAGCAGCCACACGCCGTGCAGGATCCGGGACGCCTTGGTGCGCGCGCCCGCCTGGACGTTGGTGGCGCTGCGCACGATCACCGCCGTCATCGGCAGCGCGCCGAGCAGCCCGCACACCGTGTTGCCGGCGCCCTGCGCGATGAGTTCCTTGTCGTACGAGGTGCGCGGCCCGTCGTGCATCCGGTCGACGGCGGCCGCGCTGAACAGGCTCTCGGCGGAGGCGATGAGGGTGAACGCGAGGACGGTGCCGACGACCCCGACGCTCGCGAGCTGCCCGAACGCGTCGGCGCCGGGCGGCTGTACGGACTCGATCAGACCCTGCACCTCGACCCGCGCGACCGGCAGCCCGAACCCGGCGGCCGCGAGCGTCGCGAGTCCCACGGCGGCGAGCGGCGCCGGCACCACCTGGGCCGCCTTGGGCAGCCGCTTCCAGCCGAGCAGCACGACGATCGTGCCCACGCCGACGGCGAGCGCGGTGAGCGCCTTCGGCGAGGTGGCCGTGTCGATCAACAGACCGGGCAGTCCGGCGAGTTTGCCGATACCCGACGCGGGCGCCGGTGTGTCGGCCATCGCGTAGAGCTGCCCGGCGACCAGGACGAGGCCGATCCCGGCGAGCATGCCCTCGACGACCGCCACGGAGATCGCCCGGAACCAGCGGCCCAGGCGCAGGCTGCCCATGAGGAGCTGAAGCAGCCCCGTCGCGAGCACGATGACGCCGAGCACCGGCAGGCCGTACGCCTGCACGGCCTCGTACACGAGCACGGTGAGCCCGGCCGCGGGGCCGCTCACCTGCAGACTGCTGCCGGGCATGGAGCCGGCCACCAGGCCGCCCACGATGCCGGTGACGAGGCCCAGTTCGGCCGGGGCGCCGGACGCCACGGCCACGCCCACACACAGCGGCAGGGCGACCAGGAACACGACGAGAGACGCGGCGAAGTCCTGCCGCGGTACCAAACGCTTCACGAGCGCATACCTCCAGCGCGCCCCGTGCGGGGCGCGTAGTCCTACACGTGCGGAGTGTCACGGGAGGGGGCAGGAGGGCGCGCCGAAGACGCGGGGGAACTGCTCCTGCCCTCGGGCGCTCTCAGCAGCGGAAGACCTGGAGCATGACGGGGAGGGAGTCGGCCGCCCGTCTCGGCTGGCGGTGCGGGGACCTCTCGCCGGCGCCCGCCGTCGGCGCGACGCCCGGGTCCCCGGCCTGGACCTGCCACGGGCACGCGGCCCCGCGCACGGTGCCGTCGGGCACGTACTCCTCCGCGCGGTACCGGTCGCGGGGCAGATAGTGGTGGGCGACACTCCGGGGCAGCTCGGTGTCGTCACAGGTGGCGACCGGGCCGCCGGTGTGCATCAACGGCTCGTGCGCGGACGCGGACGTGGCGCCCCTGACCAGGAGTTGGAGCACGAGCATGCCGACGGTGAGGGCCATCAGGCAGGCCCTCGCTGTCGTCGTGCCCCGGGCCATCCGGTCGGCCTCCTGGTCGCGTCGCCGTGTCATTCTCCTGGGCAGTCAGCAGATTAGCCTGGCGAACTGCCCATGTGGTTACCGTAAGGTTGCGCGGCGGTAAGGGCGTGCAGGACGGCGCGTGGTGGCCGGTTTCCGGCGGTCGGTGTCAGCCGAGAGCGTCGTACACCGCGCTGATCAGAGCCATCTTGCGCGGGTCGTCCGCGATATGAGGGCCCATCCGGTTCATCACATAGCCCATCGCGACACCCGACTCGGGGTCGGCCGATCCGAACGAGCCGCCGAAGCCGTCGTGTCCGACCGCGCGCGGGTTGGGCCCGTACGAGCCGTTCGGTCCGCTCAGCCAGAGCCCGAGGCCCAGCTCCGTCTCGTGCGCGAATCCGGCTCCCAGGACGAGGTCGCGGCAGCTGCTCTGACCCTCGCGAATGCGCTCGGCGCCCTCCGGGGACAGGATCTGACGGTCGCCGGAGCGGCCCTTGCCCGCGACGATCGCGTACAGCGCGGCGACGGCGCGCGCCGTGCCGTGACCGTTGGCGGCCGGGATCTCGGCGGCGCGCCATGCCGCGGTGTTCGCCTCCGACGCGCCGGCGAGCGGGTTGGTCAGTGCGGCGAGTGCGGCGGGGGCCAACTGGGCGAAGATCGCGGCCTGTTCGCTGGTGGCCTGCGCGCGCGGGTGCACCAGTTCCGCCGCACGGCCCGCCTCCTTGTCCGGCAGCCCGATCGTGAAGTCGATGCCGAGCGGGCCCGTCACCTCGCGCTCCAGGAATGCGCCCGGCAGCAGACCGCTGACGCGCCGGACGACCTCGCCGACCAGGAACCCGTACGTCAGCGCGTGGTAGCCGGAGACCGAGCCGGGCTCCCACCAGGGCTCCTGCGCCGCGAGCCGGGACGTGGTGAGCTCCCAGTCGAAGAGCTGTTCCAGGGAGTGCGGCTCACGCAGCCCGGCGAGCCCGGCCCGGTGCGACAGCAGATGACGTACGAGGACGCCTTCCTTGCCGGCGGCGGCGAACTCGGGCCAGTACGCGGCGACCGGCGCGTCCGGGTCGAGCAGCCCGCGGTCGATGAGGATGTGGGCGCACAGCGCCGTCGGCCCCTTCGTCGTCGACCACACATTGACGACCGTGTCGCGTTCCCACGCGCGCGTGCGGGCCGCGTCGGCCCAGCCGCCCCACAGGTCGACCACAGGCGCGCCGTCGATCAGGACGGTGACGGCCGCGCCCAGCTCCCCGCGCTCGGTGAAGTTCTTCTCGAAGGCGGCGCGGACGGCGTCGAAGCGTGCGTCGCAGTGTCCTTGGACGCCGGGGGTGTGCTGGGTCATGGGGTCTCCGTGGGCCGAAGCGGTGCGGCGGGCGAGTCGGGACGAGTCCGCAGGAGGTGAACATACCGACTGGTCGGACCAGTGGGAAGAGGAGGCGCCGAGGGTTCCTCCACGCCGGGTCCGCCAGGCGAACGGGGTGAAATTGCAAGGCTGCCTGTCGGCCTTCTACGGTGAGTCCATGCAGCGAGAACCCGCGGACGAGCCGCTCGCCGAACAGGTGGCCGCCGATCTCTCCACCGTCGTCGGACGCCTGCTCAGGCGACTGCGCACCGCGTCGCCCGACAGTCTCCTCACCCCGACACAGCGGACGGTACTGGCCCGCCTCGACGGAGAGGGCCCCGCCACCACGGCCGCGCTCGCGCGCGCCGAGTACGTGCGGCCCCAGTCGATGCGGCTCACCCTCGCCGCCCTGGAGGAAAGGGACTTCGTCGCGCGCACGCCCGACCCGGACGACGGCCGTCAGTCCGTCGTCGCCATCACGGACAGCGGCCGGAGCACCCTCGCCTCGGTCCGGGCGGCCAAGCACGGCTGGCTCGTCCAGGCCCTGGCCGGCGAGCTCGACGAGGCCGAACTGCGCACGCTCGCCGAAGCCACCGCGCTCATGGAGCGGCTGGTGGAGAAGTGAGAGGTACGGGTGACGGGCCTTCCGCCACCCGAAGTTGATCTACCTATGGCATTCTCCTCCCGAGCGTCGGCGGGCACCGGCCCGCCGACAAGGGGAGGGGACATCATGAAGACCCGAAGCACCGTGATCAGAGCACTCGCCACCGGCGCCTGCGCGATCGGCCTGGTCGCCGGCCTGCAGGGCCAGGCCTGGGCCGGAACGGTCACCATCTACGCGCCCAGCGGCGCCGGCAGCGCCACGTGGAACGCCGACCCGGACGGCTCGACCCCCGGTGACGCGATCCGCGCGTGCGACACCAAGTCGGACGGCTGGGGCATCGAGGCCGCGCTCGACTACAACTACGACGGCGTCATCGACCGGCGCGTCGACACCCGCGGCCACACGGCCGGTTACTGCAGCCCGTGGAAGGGCGGCGACCTCACCGAGGGCAGGACCGTCCGCATGTACGTCACCCCGGTCAGCGGATCCAGCTACGGCCCCTCGACGTACATCGACGTCACGGCCTGACACCCACACGCGCCGTGAGCCTCCCCCGGCGTCAGCAGGGGGAGGCCGCGTCGATGCGTCGGTTCAGAACCCGATCGCCTCGCGGAGCAGCAGGACGATTCCGCGGCCCATGAGGGGCTGCGCGTTGAGGACCAGGAGCTGGTTGACGGAGCTGGGCTGTCCGTACGCCTCCAGGGCGCGGGCGGTTTCGAGCGGGAGGGCGTGTTCCTCGAGGCGGCGCAGCGCGGTGTCCAGGTCGGGCACCACCTTCTGCGCCCCGACGACCAAGATCGTGCGCCCGGCGCCGCCGGCGTACGCGGGCAGCTGGCTCCCGCTGGCGGAGGCCACCACGAGGGAGCCGGTCTCGGTGAGCGCGGCGACGCTGCCCACGACGACGTCGGGGACGGCGATGAGGCGCCGGATGTCGTCCGCCTCGGTGGCCCGGTCCATGGTCACCGCGCGGGGCTTGACGGCCGCCGGGAACCGGCCGCCGCTGTTGATGTCGTCGTCGATGCCGGACAGCCTCAGCGTCTCGCTGGCGGTGGTGAACACACTGGCGTCCGGCGGGATCAGCTCCTGGACCCGGGTCCGCGCCGCGGCGGCGTCATCGAGGATCTCGACGGTGAAGCCGTGCGCCGCCAGCGCGGCGGCCGCCCGCTCCAAGCGGTCCGCGGACGCCGGGTCGGTGAACTGTGTGGTGGGGGTCGAGACGGTCATCGTGCCTCCTGGGTCGTGTGCGGGTCCCGGGCCGGAGCCGAGCCCGTCAGCGGGGTGGTGTCGACGTACCGGATCTCGTAGACCCGCTCGGCGAACTTCCAGCCCTCGTCGGTGCGGCGGTAACGGTCTTGGTAGATCGCGTAGTTGAGGCCCTGGAAACCGTTGCGCAAGCGCGCGATCTCCTGCATGTAGGCGCGGCCCGTGGCGGTGTCGCCGTCGATCCGGATCACGCCCGGATGCGTGTTCTGCACGAAGAAGTCCCACTGGGCCTGGAGCCGCTCGCCCCCGGTGCGGATCTCCTCCCGGCCGGTCATCTCGATGGGGACGTCGGGCATCCGCAGCACCCCGTCCTTCGTGAACAGGGACGCGAGTCGGGCGCGGTCGCGCATCATCGCCGCGTCGGTGAACTCGCCGCGCAGCGCTTCGATCTCCACGCGGTCGGCAATCGCCTGAAAGTCGGTCATCGGCTTCCTCCGTTCCGTATGCCTGGTACGACAACGCAGCCCTCCGGAATGTGAGGCGTCGGGAACGACGTCACATTCCGGAGGGCCGGCCCGTCGAAGAGACGGAGGGCATACGAGGCCGAAGCAGGGGAGTGAGCGACACCATGGGCAACCGATCCGAGACGGCACACGGTCATCGGCCCGATCCGGGCCTGGACGCGATCATGAGCGAGCGGCGCCGGCTGATCAATCTCGCGTACCGGTTCCTCGGCTCGTTGGCCGACGCCGAGGACGTCGTGCAGGAGACGTACGTCCGGTGGTACGGCATGGACCGGCCGCAACGGGATGCCGTCGAATCTCCCGGCGCCTGGCTGACGACGGTCGCGAGCCGCCTCTGCCTCAACCTGCTCGGCTCCGCCCGTGCGCGCAGGGAGCGCTACGTCGGTGAGTGGATCCCCGAGCCTCTTCCCGAGCGCAGGGAGTGGACCGACGGTGTCGCGGCGGACCCGGCGGACCGGATCACCCTCGACGAGTCGGTCGACATGGCCTTCCTCGTCGTACTGGAATCCATGACGCCGGCCGAACGCGTCGCCTTCATCCTTCACGACGTCTTCCGCTACGCGTTCGCCGAGGTGGCCGAGATCGTCGGCCGTACACCGGCGGCCTGCCGCCGGCTGGCCTCCTCGGCCCGCCGCCGCATCCGCGACGCGCAGGCCCCCGCCGGGCCGACGACCGCGCAGGCCGGCCTCGTCCGGGAGTTCAAACAGGCCTGGGCGGCGAAGGACGTGGGTGCGCTCGTGGGCCTCCTCGACCCCGACGCCACCGTGATCGCCGACGGCGGGGGCCTGGTCGGCGCCCTGCGGCGGCCGATCACGGGGCGCGAACGCGTCGCCCAGGCCTGTCTCGACGTCGCCCGCCTCGCGCCCGACCTGACGCTCCTGGAACGCACGGTCAACGGCCGGCCCGGCCTGGTCGCCCAGCAGGACGGCGTCACGGTCACCGTGTTCGCGTTCCGCGTCTCCGGCGACCGGATCACTCACGTCTGGGCCGTACGCAACCCGGAGAAGCTGCGTCCCTGGACAGAGGAGTGACGGCGGCGGGGCCCGGGTATTAGCGGGACGCCGCGGGGACCGCGTCGGAGGACCCCGACGACGTGGTCCCCGGCGTGGCTTCCGCGAGGTGGTCGACGGTGCCGTCCGGGTCGGTGAGTCGGTTCAGCCGGCCAGGAACGTCGAAGCCGACCAGCAGGACCACGATCACCGTCCCCGCGAAGGTCAGCACGGCCAGGGATCGTCCCAGGTCCATGCCCGCGGCGAGATGCGCGCCGAGCACGGGCGCGACGGCTCCGCCGAGCGCACCCACGTTGTACGTGAACCCCAGCGCGGCGGCGCGGTTCTCGGTCGGGAAGTGCCCGCCGATGTACCGGGGCAGCAGCCCCGAGATGCCGAAGCTGGTCGCCTGGAGCACGAAGAGCAGGGCGCCGAGCAGGAGAAGGTTGTCGCGCACCGCGAACACCGGGAAGACGAAGACCAGCGAGGCGAGCAGCGTCAGCGCGTACGCCTTCTTCGTGCCCATCCAGTCACCGGCGAAGCCCGCGAGCCAGCAGCCCGCCATCGTGCCGAAGCCCGCGAAGTACAGGGCGTCGGTGACCTGTTCCGGCGAGTAGCCCAGCTCGGTCTTGAGGTACGTCGGCAGCAGCGCCTGGATCGGCCAGGAGTACAGGAACGCGAAGAAGATCGTCACGATCATCGACACGTAGAGCAGCCAGCTCCTGCGCCCGCCCAGCTGCACGGCGAACGCGATGAGGGCGGCCGTGGCCACGACGGACAGCACGGGCACCAGCCCGTCGCCGATGGGTGTGAAGACGGCGAACAGCGACACGGTCGCGGCCACGGCGAGGACGATGTTGACCGTCGCTCTGGCGGGAGTCGCGAACAGGGGGCGGAACGGGTTCGGCCGCTCCTTCTGCGCCTGCTTGCCGACCGACTCGGTCCAGTCCGCCGCCTCCGGAAGCGCCCGCCGCATCCACAGGGCGACGGCGATCGGGACGAGGCCCACATAGAACATCCAGCGCCAGCCCAGCGTGGGCACGACCCAGTTGTAGACCTGCGCGGCGAGCACCGAGCCCATCGAGAAGCCCGAGATCAGGAACCCGCTGGCCCGGTTGCGCACGCGCGTGGGCCAGCTCTCCATGACGTACGTGGCGCTGGCGCTGTACTCGCCGGCCATGCCCATCCCGATCGCGAGGCGCGCCACGAACAGGCTCGTGTAGTCCCACGCGAAGCCGCACGCGAACGTGCCCAGGGAGTACAGCAGAATGCTGAGGACCATCGAGAGCTTGCGGCCGTACCGGTCGCCGAGCGCCCCCAGGACCGCGCCGCCGAGCCAGCGCGTGATGAACGCGCCGGAGACGAGACTCGCGGCCTGCACCGTGCTCAGGCCGAAGTCCGAGCTGATCTCGGTCAGCACGAGGGTGATCAGGACGAAGTCGAACCCGTCGAGGACGTAGCCGATCCAGGCGGCGAAGAACGCCTTCCACTGGGTGCGGCTCACCTCTCTGTACCAGGGGAGCGATGGCTTGGCTGTGGTGTGCACGATTACTCCAGGATGCCGGAAGGACTCGCCGTCGAGTCCCGTCTGCGGTGTGGGGGTGCGGTACGGCCTTGAGTGGGGGTGGGGGCGGAACCTACGTACGGGGGAGCGCGGTCACGAAACGCGAGGTCAGCGCGGTGGGCGCGGTGATCGCGGTGCCTACGACGACGCTGTGCGCACCCCGCGCGAGCGCCAGCGCGGCCTCTTCGGGGGTGCTGATACGGCCTTCCGCGACGACCGGGACGGCCAGCGCGGCGGAGAGCGCGGCCACCAGATCGAGGTCGGGACCGTCCTGGCGCGGGGAGCCGGGAACGTAGCCGGACAGCGTCGTCGACACGAAGTCCGCGCCGTCGGCGGCCGCGGCGACGCCCTCGTCGAGGGTCGCCACATCGGCCATCACCAGGGCCCCGGCGGCGTGCACCGCCGCCACGACGTCGGCGAACGTGCCTCCGTCGGGTCGGGGCCGCGCGGTCGCGTCGGCGGCGACGACGTGGGCGCCCGCCTCGGCGACGGCCAGCGCGTGCCGGACGGTCGGTGTGATGTAGACGCCGGTGTCCCCGTCCTTCCACAGCCCGATGAGCGGCAGGTCGACGGCGGCGGAGATCGCGGCGACGACCTCGGGTTCGTTGGCCCGGATCCCGGCCGCCCCGCCGGCCGCCGCGGCCCGGGCCAGCCGTACGAGGGTGCCGGTGTCGCGCAGGGGATCTCCGGGCGGTGCCTGACAGGAGACGATCAGTCTGCCGCTGAGCAGGTCGGCGACGGGGGACGCGGGCGTGGGGTCGTTCATCGAGGGCTCCAGGGGGACGTTCAGGACGGGGGCGGCGCGTGCAGCGGGACTTGGGTGGGCAGGCGCGCGGCGCCGATGACGGCGGCGTCCGCCCCGAAGAGGGGCCTCGAGGGCCGTAGCAGGGCCAGTGGCGGCATGAGTTCGGCGGTGAACGCCTCGGTCAGCGCGTCCCAGTAGAGCGGCCCGATGTGCGGCACTCCGCCGCCGACGACGACCCGGTCGGGTCCGAGCGTGTTGGCGAGACCGCCCAGGACCCGGCCCGCGGCGACCGCGCCGGTCACGATGGCGCGCACGGCCGGCTCCTCACCCGACGCGGCCCTCTCGGCCACGGTCTCCAGGCGGTCCACGGACCGGCCGGTGAGCCGCTCGTACAGCGCGGCGATCCCCGGCCCCGAGGCGACGGCCTCCAGATGCCCCGTGCCGCCGCAGGTGCAGGGCAGCCCCGTCGCTTCGGGGCTCGGGACATGACCGAGATGGCCGGCGATGCCCGCGGTTCCGTGCACCATGCGCCCGCCCACGGCGACCGCGCCGCCGACACCCGTGCCGATCGCCGCGTAGACGAGGGACGCGCCCGCGCCGACGGCGGCCAGTTCGGGGGCCGCCGTCGCGCGTACGTCGTTGTCGCACGCGACCGGGAGGCCCGTACGGGCCGCGAGACCGGCGGCCAGCGCCGTGCCCGCCCAGCCGCGGATCGAGTCCGTGGCGCTGGTGACGGTGCCCGTCACCGGGTCGATCACCCCGGCCGCGGCGACCCCGAGGACGCCGGGACCGGTGCCGCCGTCGACCGAACGGGCCGCGTCGGCGAGCGCGTCGAGCACGGCGTCGGGCCCGTCGGCGGCGGGCGTGGCCCGCGTGTGCCGGGCGAGGACCGTGCCGTCCGGGGCGACGAGCGCGGCGGCGATCTTCGTGCCTCCGAGGTCCAGGCCGATCGACGGACCCGTGACCGTCATCGGACCGGCGCGAGCCCGGCGGCCCGCAGGTGCCGCGCGACCTCGGCGACGGACTCCTCGCCGAGCTGGATCTGCGGGAACGCCGTGTCGCCGCACTCGACGACCCCGAGCAGCCGCAGCGCCGCCTTGAACGCGCCGAGCGCGGACGAGCTGCGCCCCATGTCGGCCTCGGGGCCCACGTCGACCATGCCGAACAGCGCGACAAGGCGCTCCTGCTCCTTGGCGGCGAGCGCCCAGTCACCGGCCAGCGCGGCGTCGTAGAGACGCACGTATCCGGCCGGGTCGACGTTGCCGATGCCGGGTACGACGCCGTCCGCGCCTGCCAGCAGGGCGCAGTCCACGGTGAGCTCGGATCCGGTCAGGACGGAGAAGCGCGGGGCGGGCCCGTCCGTGCGGCCGTCGCGGCCGCCGAGCTCGACGATCAGGCGGCGCAGGCCGCCCTCGTCGCCGCTGCTGTCCTTGAGACCGGCGAGCGTGCCGTCCTCGGCGAGCTCCCGCACCAGCGACGCTGGGAGCTTGCTGTGGACGGCGACCGGGATGTCGTACGCGAACAGCGGCAGGTCCACGCTCGCGCGCAGGGCGCGGAAGTGGCCCGCGATCTCCTTGGGGTGGGTGCGTGTGTAGAAGGGCGCGGTGGCGACGAAGGCGTCGGCGCCGAGCTCGGCGGCCACACGCGCGTGGGCGATGACGCGCGCGGTCGTCGTGTCGATGACACCGGTGAGCACGGGGACCCGGCCCGCCGCCGCCTCCACGACGGTCCGCAGGGTGACGGCACGCTGCTCGTCGGTCAGATACGCGACCTCGCTGGTCGAGCCGAGGGCGAACAGTCCGTGCACGCCGCCCGCGATGAGGTGCTCGACGAGACGGGCCAGTGAGGCGGTGTCCACCTCGCCCGTCTCGTCGAGGGGGGTGCATACGGGCGGGACGACCCCGCGCAGGGGTGCGGTCAGGGGCATGGCGGCGCTCCGGATTCTCTTCGGTTCAGAGGGGGTAGGGCGTCAGACATAAGACGTCCTACGTCCTGGCGTCACCTTAAGTCGCACCCTGCGGGGGCGGTCAAGGGGTGAAGGTCACATTCCCGCGACGGTCATCGTCGGGGCCCGCATCCGCCGCCCAGCCACTTCAGGTCGAACGAGGCGTACGTCATGTACTGATAGTCGCCGCGCTCGTACAGCAGGCCCACGCGTCCGTCCGGCAGCCGGGTCAGGGTCGAGTAGGCGGCCGCCCCGGGGTCGACGGCCTTCTTCACGGGCCACGTCCTGCCGTTGTCGCAGGACATCTTGACGGTGAGGTTGCGGCGGGCCCCGGTGTCCTCGGTGTTGCTGAACAGGAGCCACTTCGAGCGGGGGTCGCTCGGCGGCGCGTCGGGGGCGTAGCGGATGATCGACGCGTTGTTCGCCGGGTCCGGCAGCTGCGGGTCGGGCGTGAACGGCGTGTACGTGACGCCGCCGTCCGTGGAGTACGCGACGGTCCGGTACGGCACTGAACGGTTGTTGAGCATGACCGTCCCGTCGGACAGCTCGACCGTCTTGTTCTCGTCGCCGCCCGGCCCGACCGGCTCGCCCATCTTCCAGGTCGCGCCGTGGTCGTCGCTGTACGCGCTCGCCGCGTAGTTCGCGCCGTCGATCCGGATCGCGTACTGCTGGAGGAGGCGCCCCCGGTGCGGGCCGTGCCGCAGCTGGATCCCCTCGCCGGACGCGGCGAACAGGCCGCCCCACGCGGGGTTCTTGACCATCGACGTGATGCGGCGGTGATGCCAGGTCACCCCGTCGTCGTCCGAGTAGCTGTAGTCGGCGTGCAGGATGTCGGGATCGTCGTCGCTGTTGCCGGTGTGCGACCCGGCGAAACCCTGGTTCACCGAGGCGGCGTGGAAGAGGAAGATCCGGCCCGTGGTGCGGTCGGTGAGCAGGCTCGGGTCGCCGAACCCCTTCGGGGCCGCCTCGCTGCGCACGACCTGCTGCGCCTGCCAGGTGGCGCCGCCGTCCGTGCTGCGCCGCACCACGAGGGCGATGTGGCTGGGCAGATCGGCCATGCCGGGCCGGCCGTCGTAGGCCGCTATGAGCGTGCCCTTCGTGGACGTGGTCAGGGCCGGTATCCGGTACTGCGGGAATCCGTCTCCCCGGGTGGCGAGGTCCTGGGAGGTCAACTCGCCCCGGTGGTCGGGATGTCGGTCACCGTGGGCGAGGGCGGGCGTCCCCGATCCCAGGGTGAGAAGTCCGGCGGACACCAGCGCGACGAGCATTCTTCGATGCATGGACGGCTCTCATCTCTGCGGAGGTTCCTGCGGTGGCATCCGACGTCAGATGTCTGCACGGATAGAGGACAGCAGACGTCAGATGTCCTGTTCGCTGAGGGACCCTAGGGGCGCCGCAGAGGGCCGTCAAGAGCGCGTGCGGGCCTCGGAGATGCGCCGCCGGACCGGCGCGTAGTGCTCGCCGATGGCCTGGACGAACGCCGCCGCGTCGCCCGCGCGCGCCGCCGTCACGATGTTGTGGTGCGCGGCGACGGTCTCCGCCTGCTCGGTGTGCGTGAAACCGTCGATCTGCGGGGCCACGATGGCGTACACATCCCAGAACGCCATCGAGAGCTGGCCCATCAGGTCATTGCCGAGCGGCGCGACGAGCAGGGCGTGGAACGCGCGGTCGGCCTCGATGAGCCCCTGGCCGTCACCGCCGACGCCGGCGTCGCTCATCCGGGTCACCAGGCGTTCCAGCGCGTCGAGTTGCTCGCCGCTGAGCGACGCGACGATCCGCTCGGCCATGCCGCGCTCGAACAGCTCGCGCACGTCGACGAGATCGGCGAGCACCTGCACGTCGTCGTCAGGGCTCAGCAGCCCGCGGAACGTCAGGCTCTCGACGAGGGCGGACAGGCTCAGATGTCCCACGTACGTGCCGTGGCCGTGCCTGACCTCGACGATGTCGAGAGCGTGCAGGATCTTGACCGCCTCGCGGACGCTGGACCGGCTCGCGCCGAGCGCCTCGCACAGCTCCGTCTCCGTGGGCAGCGGATCGCCGGGGTGCAGCCGGTTCTCGAGGATGTACCGCTTGATGCCGTCGGCGACTTCCTGCCGGAGCAGTGGCCGGACCGGCCTGGTACCGGGCATGAGCGGTCTCCCCACCTCTGGACGCACCTGGACCCGCCACCCGGGCCGTTTCTACGCTACCAAGGCGTCGGACATCAGATGTCCCGGGTCGCGCGGACGAGGAACAGGCTCCCTCAAGGTGTCAGGCCGCCCTCTTCCCCGAGGAACAGTCCGCCCGCGGGTTCCTGCCGGCCGCCGCTCTGGTGCCAGTAGTCCCGCGTCTCGACGGCGAGTCCGTCGCCGCGGAACCGTACGAACACGCAGCCCGCCAGCGTCGAGACCTCGCCACCCTCCTCGGCCACCACCCGGAACTCGGCCACGGCCAGCCCGTCCGGGCCGACCACCGGCGGCCCGAACCGCACGTCGAGCGGGCGCTCGTCCTCGAACGACCAGCGCAGATAGTCGGCGAGCGCCGCCCGCCCCCGGTGCGGCTCCCGGAACGGCATCGAGCGGTGCACGCAGTCCTCCGCGTAGAGGGCGACGAGGGCCGGTACGTCGTGCCGCGCCCACCCCCGCTGCCAGGCGTCGACGAACCGCCGTGCCGCGTCAGTTGTGTCCATGCACGTGCGAACGCCCGTGCGTGGCGCCGTCATTCCTCGGAGCTCACCGGCTTCTCGTGCTCGCCCTCCTCGACCGCGGGCGGTGGGGGAGCGGCCTGCTGGGCCCGTTCGAGGAAGCGCAGGAGCTCCACCGGGAAGGGCAGTACGAGGGTGGAGTTCTTCTCGGCGGCGACGGCCACCACGGTCTGCAGGAGCCGGAGTTGGAGCGCCGCGGGCTGTTCGGACATCTGGGCCGCGGCCTCGGCGAGCTTCTTGGAGGCCTGGAGTTCGGCGTCGGCGTTGATGACGCGGGCGCGCCGCTCACGGTCGGCCTCGGCCTGTCGGGCCATGGACCGCTTCATGGTCTCGGGCAGCGACACGTCCTTGATCTCGACGCGGTCGATCTGCACGCCCCAGCCGATGGCCGGGCTGTCGATCATCAGTTCCAGGCCCTGGTTGAGCTTTTCGCGGTTGGAGAGGAGGTCGTCGAGGTCGCTCTTGCCGATGATGGACCGCAGCGAGGTCTGAGCCATCTGGGAGACGGCGAACCGATAGTCCTCGACCTGCACGATCGCGCTGGCGGCGTCGACGACCTTGAAGTAGATGACGGCGTCGACCCGCACCGTGACGTTGTCGCGGGTGATGCCGTCCTGTGCGGGCACCGGCATGGTCACGATCTGCATGTTGACCTTGTGCAGCCGGTCGATGCCGGGGACGACGGTGGTGAAGCCCGGCCCGCGGACGGCACCGTGCAGCCTGCCCAGGCGGAAGACCACGCCCCGCTCGTACTGCTTGACGACACGGGCCGCCGCGGCGGCGTAGACGGCGCAGACCGAAGCGGTCGCGGCCACGGCCGTGAGCAGATCCGCCAGCATGGCGACCCCCTGTCTCTCGAGTCGTCCAGGTCGATGTGCGGAGGCCGGCTCGGGGTGGGTGAGCCGGCGCGGTGTGCGTAGGCGGGCTGGTGTGCCTAATCCACGATATGCCCGGAATGTTCGATAAGGCGAGGAGTGGTGGACGGTCACGCGGAGTGACCGTTTCCCTCGTCGCGGCGCACCGGGGACAAGCACTTCGGCGGCCGGTCGGCAACCCGCCGGCGGTCCCAACTCCCGGCCGGGCCACGGCGACGGCTGAGGTAGTGTTACCGCTCCCAGCAGCGCTTCGGCCGAGGAGGTGAGCCCCATTACCGCTGTGTCAGGTCGGGTGCTCCCTTCGCAGACCCCCGCGGTCCACCGGACGTAGGTGGCCGCAGGCGGTCGGGAGCCCCATCGGCATCCCGAAAGGTCACGCTTCATACATGTCGGTTCACCCGTCACCCCCGTCACACCACCACCCCGCCGTCGTCGCCAGACTGCGAGCGGCGGGCTGCGTCTTCGCCGAGGAAGAGGCGGACATCCTCCTGTCGACGGCCCGAACGCCGGACGAACTCGCCGCGATGGTCGAGCGCCGTGTGGAGGGCCTGCCTCTCGAACACGTCGTCGGCTGGGCGGAGTTCTGCGGTCTGCGCATCACGCTCGAACCCGGTGTCTTCGTACCGCGACGCCGCACCGAGTTCCTCGCCCGGCAGGCGGCCGGCCTCGCACCCGCCGGGGCCGTCGTGCTCGACCTGTGCTGCGGCAGCGGGGCCGTGGCCGCAGCGCTCGCCACCCACGCCGACCCCGCCGAACTCCACGCGGCGGATCTGGACCCGGCAGCCGTGCGCTGCGCCCACCGGAACGTGTCGCGGTTCGGCGGCGAGGTCCACGAGGGCGATCTGTACGACCCCCTGCCCTCGGCACTCAGGGGCCGCGTCGACATCCTGGCCGCCAACGGCCCGTACGTCCCCACGAGCGACGTCGCCCTGCTCCCGCCCGAGGCCCGTGACCATGAGCGGCGCATGGCGCTCGACGGAGGCGCCGACGGGCTCGACATCATGCGCCGCGTCGCGGCGGAGGCCCCTCAGTGGCTCGCCCCGGGCGGACATCTCTTCGTGGAGACCAGCGAACAGCAGGCCGCCGAGGCCGTCGCGGCGGTCACCCGCAGCGGTCTGTCGGCCCGCGTGGTGACGGACGACGACCTGTACGCCACCGTGGTCATCGGCACGAAGCGGGGTGCGGCGGTGGAGGGCTAGGGCCTGTCGTCATCTTCCCGTCTGCCCGGCGGCGTCTGGCCCGCACTCCCCCTAGCTCTCGGCTTTGCTCGAGCAGGGGGGACCCCCATGCGGCGTTGCCGAAGAGCCCTGGTAGCTCCGCTACAAGGACTCTCCGGCGCCTTGCGATCGCACGCACCAGACGCCGCCGGGCCCGCCCCTCGGG